>JAHEGF010000023.1 GCA_024645155.1 Phyllobacteriaceae bacterium
CGATGAAGCTGGTTGCCTTGCCCGACAGGGCGTAAAGCCCGAAAGCCTCGGTAACCTTGTCGCGCGGCACCTGGTCGACAAGCAGCGTGCGTGATGCGGCCTGTACCGCACCACCGGCAGCACCGATCAGGCCACCGGCGGCATAGAAAATGATATCCGGCAGGCTGGACCGCGTACCCTCTTCTGCGACTGTCATGAACAGCACTTGCGTCTGGGTCGTTGAAATCACCAGTATCGAGGCAAAAGTCAAAAGCACGATGCAACTGCTGACGACAAATTTGGGACCAAGCTTCTGGTCAATCTTGCCGCCAACCCATGCACCAACCGCGCCGGTCAAATTGGCAAGTATGCCGAAGATACCGATCTGCGTGATCGACCAGCCAAGCACACCGGCAGCATAAATACCTCCAAACGCGTAAAGTGCATTGAGCGCGTCACGATAGAACATCGAGGAAAGCAGAAAGCTGAAATAGCTTCGCTGCGCAGGCAGTGTCCTGATTGTCTGCCACAATTCCATCAGGCCGCGCCGCACCGCTCCGGCCGCAGATGGTTTTCGGCTCGTATCCGGTGTGAACAGGAACATCGGAATGATGAAGATCGCAAACCAGATCGCGGTAAAAGGTCCAGAGGCACGGTCGCCTTCGCGTAAAACCGGATCAAGTCCGAAAAGCGGGTCTAGACCGATAAGCGTTTTACCGCTACCGGGTTGGCCGGCAAGCAATCCGAGCACAACCACAAGCGTGATCAGCCCGCCGACATAGCCAAGCCCCCAGGCCGAACCGGACAATTTGCCAAGTTCCGAGCGCGGCACCAGATCGGGCATCATTGCATTGTTGAACACGGCCGCAAACTCAAGCCCGATATAGGCGAGCAGGATGCCGAGAAACACGAATGTGAAGGTCTCCAGGCCGGGCACTGCAAACCACAGCATCCAGCAACCGATGATGCCTATAACGGTAAAAACCGCTATCCAGGGTTTGCGCGGGCCTGACGCGTCGGCGATTGCACCCAGCACCGGAGATAGGAGAGCAATCGTCAAGCCGGCAATTCCGGTCGCCCAGCCCCACATTTCCTGGCCAACAGTAGGGTTGTCGGCAACAGCCGAGGCAAAATACGGCGCGAACACGAATGTCACGATCAGGGTGTGGAACGGTTGGGCTGCCCAGTCAAACAGCATCCACCCCCAAATGCCCCGGCGCGAAACCGCCGGCGTTATTTCTTCAGCCATTGTCGTCTCCCCGCTTGTTCGCACGGACGCCATGCCTGTGCGAATCGTCACTAACCAGCGATATCAGCCATCATGCCAGCCGCGACAGCCAGGCGCGATACCGAAATTTCGCCGGTTTCAACGAGCAGCCGCAACCTTTCGCTGAGATTTTCAAGCCTGGCCCGGTCGGCATCCAGCCATGCAGAAACTGCCGAGGCATCTTTGCCATGGCCGTTCAGCGCCTTGATCGAAATGTCGCGGCGGGATGCGGCAATTGATTCTTTTGCGCGGGCAACGGCCAGACCGTCGTAGTAGTCACTTACATTGAGCGATCGCGTGGCTGCCTCAATGCGCCCGACCCGGAATTTCTCGGTTACGTCGAAGAAACAGCGGGCTGCTGATTTGAGATCGGTTCCCGACTGCCGGGCGACCATCGCAATGTCGGGAATGAGTTCTGAAGAATGCAATATACCAAGACGTTGGGCGAGTGCCATCGGCGCCCCCTCCTCCTTGGCAGCTCCAATAGAATCGCCGATCTCTCCGGCCATGAATTCGGGCACGATCGCAGTAAGTGACGGTTCAAGTTCGGCACGCGCCTTGCGGAACCGCGACACGGCCTCGGTAAGCCCGACATCGGGATCGCCATTGCGGACAAACCATGTGCTCGCGGAGTGCAGCAGTCGATCGACAGACGCGTAAAGCCGGTTTTGCACCATGCCGTCGATCTTGGTGTCCAGTGCATCGATCTCCGCATAGAGCCTGGGCAATTCGTAACCGTCGCGCACGATGATGAAAGAACGTAAAATCGTCTCGACCGAAGCCCCGGTCAAATCCTGAAGCCGGCTGACATACGTCGGACCACCGCGGTTGATCGCATCATTGCCAATGCATGTGGCAATGATTTCCCGGCGCAACCGGTGCCCGGCGATCTCTCCCGCATATTTTTTCTGCATGCGTTCCGGGAAATAGTTGACCAGTTCGGATTCCAGATAGGAGTCATCAGGCAATCCGGTTGCAAGCAGATCATCAAACAGAACCAGTTTGGCATAGGATACCAGGACCCCGATTTCCGCACGAGTAAGCGACTGCTCCTTTGCCGCCCGTTCAGCCATGACCTGTTCGTCCGGCAGGAGTTCGACCGCGCGATCCAGCAGGCTGCGGTTTTCCAGTGAAGTCATCAGCCGCGACTGGTAGGCCAGATCGGCAAGCCCGCGCCGCTCACACAGCGAAATCGACAAGGTCTGCAGGTAGTTGTTGCGCAGCACCAGATCGGCAACCTCATCGGTCATCGCAGCGAGCAATTTGTTGCGTGCCGGGCGTTTCAGCTTGTTTGACCGCATCGCATTTGCCAGCGCGATCTTGATGTTGACCTCAACGTCCGAGGAATTAACCCCGGCGGAATTGTCGATCGCATCGGAATTGCAGCGCCCGCCATGAAGCCCGTACTCGATCCGCGCGCGTTGCGTCAGGCCGAGATTGGCGCCCTCGCCGATGACCTTGGCCCCGACTTCGGGTGCTGTGATACGGATTGCGTCGTTGGCACGATCGCCAACCGCCTGGTCCGTTTCGCTTGTCGCCCGGATATAGGTGCCGATACCGCCAAACCACAGCAGGTCTGCCGGTGACTTCAAGATCGCAACCATGATTTCGAAGGGGGAGGCTGTGGTCTTGTCGAGGCCGATTGCATCGGCTGCCTTTTTCGAAAGCGTGATCGATTTCTGGCTGCGCGAGCAGATCATGCCGCCGGGCGAAAGTTTCGATGTATCGTAATCCTGCCAGCTTGATCGCCCCACTTCAAACAGCCTTTTGCGTTCGGCAAACGACGCGGCCGGATCGGGATCGGGATCAATGAAAATGTCACGATGGTCAAATGCGGCAACCAGCCGGATCGCCTTTGACAACAGCATGCCGTTTCCGAACACGTCTCCCGACATGTCGCCGACACCGATGACATTGAACTGTTCGGACTGGATATCGATATTCATTTCACGGAAGTGGCGCTTGACCGCTTCCCAAGCTCCGCGCGCGGTAATGCCCATTTTCTTGTGATCGTAGCCCGCCGATCCGCCCGACGCGAACGCGTCATCCAGCCAGAATTCATGATCCTGGCTGATCGCATTTGCCGTATCCGAGAATGTGGCTGTGCCCTTGTCGGCGGCAACCACGAAATACGGATCATCGCCGTCAAGCCGGGTGATACCTTTTGGCGGGACGATCTTGTCGCCGTCGAGATTGTCGGTGATCGACAACAGGCTTGAGATAAAATTGATATATGCGGCACGACCCGCATTGAAGATGTCGTCACGCGAACCGCCGACAGGCAGCCGTTTAGGAAAAAACCCGCCCTTGGCACCGACCGGAACGATTACCGCATTCTTGACCTGCTGCGCCTTGACCAGTCCAAGCACCTCGGTACGATAGTCCTGAGCACGATCGGACCAGCGCAAACCGCCGCGCGCAACCGGGCCGAAACGCAGATGCACACCTTCGACTTCCGGACCGTAGACAAAGATTTCACGCCATGGCCGTGGCTCCGGCAAACCGTCGACCTTTCGCGGATCGAGTTTGAAGGCCAGCGACCCGATGCCGTTGTCGGGTGCCGGGGCAAAGGCATTGGTTCTCAGCGTCGATTCGATCAGGTTGCGATAACGCCGCACGATACGGTCGTCATCAAGGCTTGGCACGTCCTGCAATGCCGCTTCGATCTTTCCGGCAACACGTTTTACCGCGCCGTCACGTTCATTGTCCGAATGTCTGGTAGGGTCCAGCCGGGTGACAAACATCGCATATAATTGCCGTGCTATATCGGGGTACCGGTTCAATGCCGCCGCAATGAAATCCTGGCTGTAGGGAATCCCGGCCTGTTGCAGATACCGGCCATAGGCGCGCAGGATGATGATTTCAGAACTTGACAGGCGGGCGGTCTGGACCAAGGCGTTGTAGGTGTCGTTGTCGGCATCGCCGTGCCATACCGCGCCAAACATTTCCTCGAACAGCGCCCCGCCGTCCGACAGGTCGATCGCCGCGTCGAATGCGTTTTCCAGTTCCATGTCATGGATAAAGATGACGTGACCGTCGACGCCTGTATTTTCGTAGGTGCGTTCCGCAATCACCCGGAAACCCATGTTTTCGAGCAGCGGCACGCGCCTCGAAAGGACAACGGGCGAACCATGGTGAAAAATCTTCAGGGCGCACTGTTTTTCCGGGTGCTCACCGTTGCGGTAGAAACGCACCGCAATCGGCTCCCCGTGCGACAATCCGGCAATGACGCTCGCATCGGACAAAGCCGCATCGGGAGGGAAAACCTCCCGGTAGGATTCCGGCATATGCGCAGCAATCTTCACCTGACTTTCCGCAACCCCTGACATGCGCGCCATATCGCTCAGTTCGTCATCCCAGGTACGCACGATTTCACGCACCCCGTCCTCAAGCTGGGTATTGCTGATCCGCGGTGTCTTGCCACCGCTGCGCCCGACAATGAAGTGAACCCTCGCAAGCCCACCCTCAGGGAAGGCCGGATAAAATGCCGACAGGCGACCATCAAACACGGTACGCAGAAATTCTCCGATTTTCTCGCGCACTGCTGAATCGTATCGGTCCCGCGGAACAAACACGATCACGGAAACGAAACGTTCAAACGGGTCAATACGGCTCAATGCCCGGATGCGCGGCCGCTCGCCAAGCCGTTGTATGATGTCGGCGTTTTTCGCCAGCGTCTTGGCATCGATCTGGAACAACTCGTCGCGCGGATAGGATTCGATGACGTTCAGCAATGCCTTGCCGGAATGATCCTGCAAATCAAATCCGAAATGCCGTATCACAGCGTCGGCTTTTGAGCGAAGATAGGGAATCCGCAATACCGACCGTGTGTAGGCGGTTGATGTAAACAAACCAACGATCCGCAATTCTCCGGCCAGATTTCCTTTCTTGTCGAAAACCTTGACACCGATATAGTCCATGTAGCTGCGCCGGTGGACGACCGATTTTGTATTGGCCTTTGTGACGATCAGCGGATCGGGGCCGGTGAGAAAGGCACGGATTTCGGGTGTCGTCGTTACCGCGCCGCTGCCACGCCGCAAGACGCGGACGTCCGGATCTGAAAGAATGCCGAGCCCTGGTGAATCTGCGCGGCTCAATGTCCCGCGCTTGGCACCACCGCTGTAATGGTATTCGCGCATGCCCAGAAAGGTGAAGTTGTCATCGCGCAGCCATTCGAGAAATGCAATTGCTTCGGCAACAGCGTTTTCCTCAAGTGGTGGCGGCGAATAGCGGTAGTCGGCTATTGCCAGTTCGAGGCGGGCCTGCATCGCACGCCAGTCGCTGACCGATGCCCGGACCTGCGCAAGTATCGAATGAAGACCGGCATCTAACTCATTGAGGGCTTCGCGGGACATGCGAGGTACCGCGATCTGGATGACACTAAGCCGTGCGGCGTCGCCGTCTTCCTTGCCTGCTGCAGCACCGATGATTGTGTTCATCCCCGCTTTTCCAAGCCGCACGAGCAACACCGGATGCAATACATAGAACGGCTCGCCGATCCGGTCGGTAATCGCACCGGCAACAGAATCAAACAGGAACGGCATATTGTCGTTGACGACGGTGATCACGGTTACCGGCAGGTCTCCGCGCTTGAAACCGTTGCTTTCAAAAGCGATAACCGAATGGCCCTTGCGGTGCCGGGCGACCGCGTCAACCGCCAATCGTGTTGCCTGCGCCCTGAACTCCTCTCCGAACGGTTCAATGTCTTCCCGCGGCACCCGCGAAAAAAACAGGTCCTGAAACTCCGATGCCTTGGGTTTGCCTGCAGCTTTCTTCCGCTTGGAGGCGCTTTTTTTCGGTGCTCCGGTTGCCATGATTTCACTCCCGATCAAATGCAGGCTTTCTTGTTATCGTAACAGACGATAAATCTTTGGCGAATTCATTTTGTGTTTTTTCTCAGGATCAGGAGAAATCGATCGATGAACTTGCCGGAAAACGACATTACTGCCCTCAATCTGCCTATTCTTGATAATTTAAGTAAGGAAACGCAGGCTTATTTCGCGAAATGTGATAAAAAACTGGGAATGATTCCGAATGTCCTGCGCGCCTACGCCTTCGATGAAAGCAAGCTTTGGGCATTCGCCAATCTATACAACGACCTGATGCTCGCGCCTTCCGGATTGAGCAAGCTGGAACGCGAGATGATTGCCGTTGCAGTCTCGGCGGTAAACTTCTGCTACTATTGCCTGGCAGCCCATGGCGCGGCGGTCCGCCAATTGTCCGGCGATCCGGCTTTTGGCGAACAGATTGCCATGAACTGGCGCGCCGCAAATCTCAATGAGCGCCAGACCGCGATGCTCGAATTTGCAGTAAAACTGACCGAAACACCGGCAAAGATGGTCGAGGCGGACCGTCAGGCATTGCGTGATGCCGGTTTTGCCAACCGCGACATCTGGGACATTTCGTCGGTGGCCGCATTTTTCAACATGTCAAACCGTGTGGCCGCAGCAACCGATTTGCGTCCCAATCCGGAATACCATGCAATGGCGCGGACCTGACCGGTAAAAAACCCGGCCGCAAGGACCGGGTTGATATTCGTGCGCCAGATTTATCCGGCAACCGGATTTATTCCGCTTTCGCTTTGTCAGCAGGTGCCTCTTCTTCGGCGGCACCTTTTTCGGCTGTTTCTTCGGCAGGTGCCTCGGCGGCAGCTTCTTCGGCAGGTGCCTCGGCAGCAGCTTCTTCGGCAGGTGCCTCGGCAGCAGCTTCTTCGGCAGGTGCCTCGGCGGCTTCCTTGGCAGCGGTTTCAGCTTCAGCTTTCGCGGCAGTTTCCGCTTCTGCAGCAGCCGCAGCGGCAGCTTTTGCGTCTTCTGCCTTCTTTGCCGCCTGATCGACGCGTTCCTTGGCTTTCTTGCCCGGCAACGCCTTTTGCGGGTTGTTGCGCTCTGTCCGTTTGGCGATACCGGCCTGGTCAAGGAAACGCAGCACGCGGTCTGTCGGTTGGGCGCCCTGGCTCATCCAATGCTTGATACGGTCTTCATTCAGCACCACGCGCTCGCCATCCTTGGGAAGCGTCGGGTTCCACGAGCCTACGCGCTCGATGAAGCGACCGTCGCGTGGTGCGCGGACATCGGCAATGACAACGTGATAATAGGGTCGCTTTTTTGAGCCGGCGCGCGCCAGTCTGATCTTGAGTGCCATGATTCTAAGTCTCCTGTGGGGTCTGTGTTTTGATGGTCATCTGGTTGATGTGGAATTTTCGGCAGCTATCGCCTCGTGATGGCGGATCACTTCGTGAATGATGAAACTGAGAAATTTTTCTGCAAAATCCGGATCGAGATTGGCGTCTTTTGCAAGTTGCCGAAGCCTTTCGATCTGGCTTTTTTCGCGTTCCGGATCGGCCGGCGGCAATCCGTGGGTAGCTTTCAGAAAGCCGACTTTCTGGGTGCAGCGAAAGCGTTCCGCCAGCGTGTGCACCAAAATGGTATCGAAATTGTCGATCGACTGCCGCAGGTCGGCTAGCAGAACCTGTGCCTTGTCATCAGTAGGTTCTGTCATGCCACACCTTCCCGCTTCAGCTGCTGTAGAAACTGCGCCGGCACCATGTGCCGGTACAAAAGCGCCCTGCCATACGGCTTGATTTCTGTTTCACCCTCGAGGGTAGCGCCCATGCGTTTGGCCAGAGCGATCGACGGTTTGTTGGCCGGATCCATGCACGATACAGCAGTTTTCCAGCCGAGAAACTCGTAGGCAAACTGCAGTGCACGGCGGGCCGCTTCAAGCGCTATTCCCCTGCTCTGAAACTCGGGAAAAACAGTCCAGGCAATTTCCGGTTCAGGCCAGCCTTCGGGAAACCACGGACCGACAAGCCCGGCGAATTTGCCCGAGGCCTTTTCCTCCACAGCAAATTGACCAAATCCGCGCAGGACCCAGCCGCCCGCATAACCTGCGAGTTTGCGCCATGCCAGCGGATGATCGATCGGACCACCGACAAAACCGGAGGCCTCGCTGCCGTAGAATTCGGCAAACGCCTCGAAATCGTCCTGACACAGGCCGCGCAAAACCAGATGTTCCGTTTCAAGGGTCGGGACGGCGGTCATTTCTTTTTGCCCATTCCAGGCAGTTTCGGTCCGCCGGGCAACCCCGGTAATCCGCTGCCACCGGGCAGGCCAGGCAAACCGCTGCCGCCCGGCAATCCCGGCAGGCCGCCACCCTTGCCCAAGCCGGCTGCTTCGGCTTGTTTCTGCAGGGCCTCGATTTGCTTGGGATCCATGTTCGCAAGGTCCGGCATGCCGCCGCCTGCAAGCCCGCCCAGTCCCATCTTGGAGGCCATGCCGCCCATCATTTTCTTCATCATTCCGGCACCTTTGCCCTTGCCGCCCATGGCTTTCATCATGTCGGACATCTGGCGATGCATTTTCAGAAGCTTGTTGATTTCGGCGGCATTGGTTCCGGAACCGGCAGCAATGCGCTTCTTGCGGCTGTGCTTGAGAAGGTCCGGATTGCCACGTTCCTTTTTGGTCATCGACGATATGATGGCAAGCTGGCGACCGAACATCTTGTCGTCCATGCCGGCTGACGCCATCTGGTCCTTCATCTTGCCCATGCCGGGCATCATGCCCATGATGCCACCAAGGCCGCCCATTTTCTGCATTTGCCGGAGCTGCTCTGAAAGATCGTCGAGATCAAACTTGCCGGACTGCATTTTCCGGGCCATGGCGGCGGCTTTTTCCGCATCCATGGTTTCCGACGCACGCTCGACAAGGCTGACGATATCGCCCATGCCGAGAATGCGGTCGGCGATGCGCTTGGGGTAAAACTCCTCAAGCGCATCCATTTTCTCACCGGTTCCGATCAGCTTGATCGGCTTTCCGGTAACCGCACGCATCGACAGCGCCGCACCGCCACGGCCATCACCGTCCATGCGCGTCAGTACGAGGCCGGTGATACCGACCCGTTCGTCAAACGAGCGCGCCACATTGACAGCATCCTGACCCGTCAGTGCATCGGCAACAAGCAGGATTTCGTGCGGGTTCGAAACCTTGCGGATGTCTGCCATTTCGACCATCAGCGGCTCGTCGATATGGGTGCGCCCTGCCGTATCGAGAATGACCACGTCATGACCGCCAAGCTTGGCAGCCTGAACCGCCCTCTTGGCTATATCGACAGGTGACTGGCCGTTGACGACCGGCAACGTCGGCACATCGGTCTGCTCGCCAAGCTGGCGCAACTGCTCCTGGGCCGCGGGGCGACGCGTATCAAGCGACGCCATCAGGACCTTCTTGTTCTGCTTTTGCTGCAGCCGCAGCGCCACCTTTGCCGAAGTCGTGGTTTTACCCGAGCCCTGCAGACCGACCATCATGATGACAACAGGCGCCGCAGCGGCCAGGTCAATTGTCTCACCCTCGGTACCGAGCATGGCGACCAGTTCATCGTGGACGATCTTGACGACCTGCTGGCCGGGCTTGATCGATTTCAATACCTCGGCGCCAACCGCCTTGGTACGCACCCGGTCTGTAAACGAGCGCACGACGTCGAGGGCAACATCTGCCTCAAGCAGGGCCCTGCGCACTTCGCGCAACGCGGCAGCGACATCCTTATCGGACAGCGCTCCGCGGCCGGTAAGACCGTTCAGTATGGTTCCAAGCCGGTCCTGAAGGCTCTCGAACATTCCGTTTCCTTCCGCTTCTCACACCCAATGGGCTTTGTGAGAAGCTAGTTACATGACCACGGCGTACCAGTAACAAAACACAAGCGCACCCGAGGGCGCATGGCGCTGTCGGGTGTTGGCCTCCAGGATCCTCGGTTTCCGTGCCCTGGTCGGCTGCTCGGAGTCTCTGCTCGTCGCGGAACTGCAGGGTCCATAGAAAGGACCCGCCGCAATGTCAAGCAATTGTCCGGATATCCGGGACACAGATTACGTGTTGATTTTTCGTGCAGAAAGCCCAACCTGAGAAAAACAAGAACAACCAACAACACTGCAGGGATCGGACAATGGCCAAAACCGTACTCGTAACCGGCATATCCGGGTTCATCGCAAAACATGTCGCTGTCGCATTTCTCAATGAAGGCTACCAGGTCCGCGGTACAGTGCGTTCCGTTTCGAAGACCGGTCCGGTCGAAGAAACGCTCGCAAGGCATGCCGACACGTCAAAGCTGAGTTTTGTTGAGGCCGACCTTATGTCCGACACCGGCTGGAACGAGGCGGTCAAGGGGTGTGACTGCGTCGCCCATCTGGCTTCACCCTTTCCGATGGCTCAGCCAAAAGACGAGAACGATGTTATCCGGCCTGCCGTCGACGGCACGCTGCGGGTCCTCAAAGCCGCGGTCAAATCCAAGGTGAAGCGCTTTGTTCAGACATCGTCATCCGTTGCCATCATGTACGGCCATGGACACAACAAACTGGCGTTCAATGAAGACGACTGGTCGGTGGTCGACGGCAATGGAATTACCCCTTACGCCAAATCCAAGACGTTGGCTGAGAAGGCCGCACGCGACTTTGTCGCCGAGCATGGCGGTTCGATGCACTTTGCAACCGTCAATCCCGGTCTGGTGCTTGGCCCGGCACTTGACGGCACCATCGGCACATCGCTCGAAGTGGTCGAAATGATGATGACCGGCAAGTATCCGGGCGCGCCCAAGATGACAATGCCAGTCGTCGATGTGCGTGACATCGCAAAAATGCATGTTATCGCCATGGAAACTACGGAACCTTCTGGCGGCCGATACGCCGGCGTCACCGATGTTGTTTGGCTGATCGATATCGCGAGAGCCTTAAGGGCAGGCCTTGGCGACAAGGCACGCAAGGCTCCAAAGTTCGAGCTTCCGAATCTCATGGTAAGACTGGTGGGAATGTTTGACCCGGCGGTGCGTTCGATTTTGCCCGAACTGGGATTGGACCGGTCCATGGACAACAGCCGCACCAGAAAGGCGCTCGGCATCGAGTTCATTTCGGCTGACGATGCTGCTGTTGCATCTGCTGAAAGCCTGATCGAGCACGGATTGGTATAACCGTTCACATTGTTGCGAAATCACCTGTCTGTGCTGATGACATTTAGGGGATCCGCTGGCACATTCCGCCCGGTGCCTGTCACAAGGGTGACGATTCGGGAGAAAACGGAATGGATTTTTCAGCAAGATCAGCGGCGATGGCGGTGCTTGTGGCGGGACTGACGATGTCAGCGGGCGCTGCCGAAGCTGCAAAATGCGGCAACACCTCCAGCGGTTTCGAAACCTGGAAAAAGCAGTTTTACGCGGAAGCAAGAAGCAATGGCATCGGTGAACGCGGCCTGAAAGCCCTGTCCGGAACCAGCTATGCAATCAGTACCATCAGGGCGGATCGGGGGCAGAAAAGCTTCAAATACACACTCAGCAAATTCATGCAGGTGCGCGGCGCCAGCACCATTGTTTCGCAGGGCCGCCGGTTGAAGAAATCAAATGCCGGTTTGTTTGCCAGCCTTGAGAAGCGCTACGGCGTTCCCGCCGGGCCGTTGATTGCCATCTGGGGGATGGAAACTGCGTTCGGACGCACGCTTGGCAGTTCAAACCTGGTTTCCGCCACCGCAACGCTCGCCTATGACTGCCGCCGCTCGGCATTCTTTACCGAACATCTCTACGCCGCCCTGACACTGGTGGATCGTGGCGTATTGTCATCATCAACCGTCGGCGCCAAGCACGGCGAGGTTGGTCAGACACAGTTCCTGCCCGGAAACGTTTTGAAATTCGGTGTCGATGGTGACGGCAACGGCCGCATCGACATGGTACGTTCCACCGCGGACGCGCTGGCATCGACAGCGCAGTTCCTCAGGGCCCATGGCTGGAAGAGGGGCGGCGGATATCAGCCGGGGCAGGTAAATTTCCGCGCCATACAGGGCTGGAATGCTGCCAGCGTCTATCAGCAGGCGATTGCCATCATGGGTGCCCAGATCGACGGCTGACGCAATCGATAGCCTGGCGGCGGTTGCTTAGTTGACCGCAGGTTGATGCGGGAGCCCGACATTCAGGGCGCCGCTGTCCACACGCCGGCGCAAATGCCGGTCGACGGCTTCACGGTCGCTGCAGGCAAAGAACCTGCCGGAGCACAATTCCTCAAGACGCGCCAGATCACGGTAGAGCGGTGACCCCGGAATTCCTGCTGCACCAAGAATATGATTGCCGAGAAACGCGATATCCGGAGCAGCGTTTGTTTGATCATCATATTGCCGGTCGGCGATCCCGCCCTCTATTGTGTAGAATGTGCGATAGGCCAGCGAATTGGGCGTCGACAGCGCGTCGCTTCCCGAAATTTCGTCAACAAATGGTTTGGTCACAAACGCCTGGTGATCGCCAAACGAGACAAGAACCGATCCGCGCGCAGTGTCACCGGTACGGACACCGGTTGCAAACTCGGCAAAATCCTGCCGCGAAATGATAAGCCTTCGCAGATACTCGGCGATTTGCGGATCGCCGCTCAATGGCTCGCCATTGGTCGCAATGTCAGGCTCCAGTTGCTCCTCATAGGGTGAATGCGCAAACATCGTCTGCACCAGCAGAAACAATGGCCGGCGGTCGGCGTCGCGATGTTCTCCGACGAACTTTTCAGCCGCATCGAAATAGAATTTGTCGCGCATGTGGTAGGTCGGTGCCTTGAGCTGATCCAGGTCCACCACGGTTTCAAATCCGATTGACGACAGGAACGGTCCTTCGTTCACAAAGCTGTACTTCATCGGCAAGATGGCTGCCGTCCGGTACCCGCAACGCGCCAGAACATCTGGAAGCGCACCTTTGACCTTTCCTTCCAGTTCGATCGTCAGATAGGGACTGCGCCAACCAAAATCTGTGGCTGACAGCCCGGCCATGAGTGACAGGTTGGTTACCCAGGTTCCGCCACCGAACGTCTCGACGGAGAGCGGCCGCGCTTTACCTCCGACCGCAAACATCTCGTCTGCAATTTCCTGCCCGTTAGCCAGTTGCGGAAAGATCGACGGATCAGTCTGGCTCTCACCAAGGACCAGATAGATGTCCGGCAGCGGACCGGTTCCGCAATCGACCGTATCGGTAAAAGGCGGCTGCATCGGATAGTTTGCCAGCCGCTTTTCCAGTTCTCCGGTGTCGAAAACAAACGACAGATCCAGCAGGGAAACGAAAAACGCCGAGGTATGGCGGCCATGCATGTAGTAGAAATACCGCTGCTCAACCGAAGCTTCGGCAGGATAGGTTGCCGGCAGGAGGCCGGTGCACAACACAAATGGCAACAGCCGCACCAGCCATCCGTCGAACCGCTTTTTCTCCGCGCGAAACAGGAGCGCCAGCATGGCGGCCGCAGTGATGGCCAGGATAACGACGGGCATGATCAGGTGCCCGTAGTCGGTTATAAGGAAGCGGAAGACTTCCGGATCATTGCCGGCAAATACGATGTCGTAGAAATGAAGCGAAAACCCCTTTTGTTTGAACTTTATCGCTGAAACAAGCGTGATTGTGCCGACCGCGAAAATCGCAGAATAGATAGAGAACGCCAGCCGCCCGGTCACGGTAAAGACGAGCGCGGCGGCAGAAAACAGTAACGCGGCGGCGAACGGAACCGTAACCCATTGGTTTTCGGCGGCATAAAGGGCTGCAAGACCGACAACCGATGTCAAGCCAACCACTGCCGGATGCACGATCACTGAAATGATGCCGGACGCCAGCCGGGTTAGAAACCGGAATGCTTTCATTGCAGACCACTGCGTCATCGCCGACCTGCGCGCAACGTAATATTGGAAATTTGGTTAAGCGAAGAACTTCGACCGGCCGCGTTTGAGGTCTCTCAACTCGTTGGATTTGCAGAATAAATCAGGATAATCGAAATATAAGGTACTATCGGCGCCAAGTTTAATCATCATCCCCGGTGATATCTTCTGCCCACCGTGCCGGTTTTTCCGCAATGAAACGCTTCATCAGGGCAATGCATTCGGGATCATTGGTAAAAATGACCTCGACACCCCTTTCCCTCAGGATTTCCTCGTTTTCGCCAAAATTGACATTTTAACAAATGACAACGCGCGGAATACCGAACTGGACAATGGTTCCAGAACACATCATGCACGGCGACAGCGACGTGTAGAGGGTCGTGTCGGGACAGGTTTTTTTGCCGGTCGGCCTTTCGCAGGCAATCCATCTCATCGTCGCGATCGGGTAGTCGCCCTGAATGCGCTGGTTGCGGCCGCGGGAGATCAGCCGGTCGGACCTGGCAAGCACGGGACCGATCGGGCAACCGCCTTCATCGTGCCCAGCCCTGGCTTATTCAAAGGCGATCCGGAGAAATTTTCTGTCAGCTTTGCCGAGCATCGGTGTCCCCCTCCAGATGACTAGATGCCTAGATAACCGTATGCATCCGGTAACCCGGAGCAAACACCAGCCGGACGAAAGTGATTGCCCTGTCCTTCGTCCAGGTGGTGCGGTCAATGACAAACAGCCCTGCTCCGGGTTCGCAGGCGAGGATTTCGGCCTCACGCCGGCCACCGGTCATCGCGGTGAAAGTGATATCGCCTGCTGTAAAAGGCATGTTTTCGACGAGCCACTCATTGGCGCTCTGGCGCGTGAAATCGATGCCTTCAACACCCGATACAGCGCCGGGATTGATCCAGCGGTCTTCAAACACATACGGCACGCCAGTTGCCAGATGAACGGCGACAAGGTGCAGGGCTTTGTTTCCCCGCTCCAGTTGCATGCGCGCGATCACGTCGCGCGGCGGAACGATTTTCTCCGAACTGATCAATGAGTAACGGTAGGCAAATCCCTTCGCCGTGATTTCATTGCGGATGATCGGGATATCCAGCGTCGCCTTGCGGATGGGATGGGTTGCTACACGGGTCCCGGCCTTGCGCCGCCTTTCCAGCAAACCGGTATCGGCAAGATTCTGCAGCGCCCGGTTTACCGTTGCGCGCGCGCAACCGAACTCGCTGGCAAGTTCGGCCTCGTTCGGGATGAGTTCACCCGGTTTCCATATCCGTGCATTGATCCGCCGGAGAACCTCTTCCTGTACGGATTGCCAGCTTCTGATTAGCGTATCCGTCAAATTGCGTCTCCGAGTTCGACCATGATCGCCTTGTATCGGGCAGATATTTTTTCATGCTCGCCATGTTTGCTGTTGCTGACCACATGCCGGCCGGCTGCCCACACATCCCTTACCAAATTGTCGTCTCCGGCAAATACATAGGAATCGAGAATCGTATCGCCGGTTTTCCCCGCAAGATTAACGGCTTCCTCGTCGAGCGAAACGAGGTCGGCGAGCTTTCCCTCGGCAATGCTTCCGGCTTTTCGCCCCGCCGCAACGGACCCGCCGCGATTGACCGCTTCAAACAACCGCCGTGCCGATGAGAGTTTTTGCGTTGCCAGCGATGCCCGTGATTGGTCGCGAAGCCGTTGCGAGTATTCCAGTGTACGCAATTCCTCGCTCAGTGATATCCGTATGTTCGAATCCGACCCGATCGATATCGAGCCATTTTGGCCAAGCCACCGTACCCCGTCGAATATACCATCTCCAAGGCTCGACTCGGTGATCGGACACAGCCCGGCAATTGCGCCTGATTGCGCCAGCCCGTTTGTTTCATGTGGTTCCATCTGGGTGCAGTGAATCAGGCACCATTTCGGCCCTGCCCCGCAATGTTCCAGAAACCATTCCACCGGACGTGCGCCGTAAGCCGTGCGGACTTCCTCAACTTCCTCTTTCTGCTCGGCCAGGTGCATATGGATCGGTCCTTCACCAACCAACTCCATATCCAGCGCGATATCATCTGCTCCGACCGCCCGAAGGCTGTGCGGTGCAACACCAAGGCAGCAATCGGCCGGCAGGCTGCCAAGGCATTTGCCAGCCTGTTCGTGAAGCCGCGCGAAGCGTTCAAAATCATTCCCGAAGCGGATCTGGCCGGGACCGAGCGGCCGGCCGTCGCAACCACCAAATTGATAATGGACGGGCAACAAGGTCAGTCCGATTCCGGTCTGCGATGCAGCCGCAGCGATCCGCTCTGACATTTCCGCAAGGTTCTCATAGGGAACGCCACCCGGCTGGTGATGGAGATAATGAAATTCGACATTTGTCGAGTAGCCGGCTTCAAGCATTTCCATTTGAACAAATGCGGCAATGCCTTCGACATGGTCGGGAGTCAGGCGGTCAAGGAACCGGAACATCAACTGCCGCCATGTCCAAAAGGAATCCGCCGGATCCGGTCCGCGCCGCTCAGTAAGCCCGGCCATGGCGCGCTGAAATGCGTGGCTGTGAACATTGACCGGCGACGGCAACAAAATTCCTGTCCGGTACCCTTCTTGCTTCTGCCCGGACAAGACAGAAACGATTCGGCCCGCCACATCTGTTTCCACCCGGACTCCGGATGCCCATCCTGTCTCAAGCAATGCGGTTCTTGCCCAGATCACAGCCATCACATAAGTCCTTGACAAATTATTATGTGCAGACATATAACTCAATTAAACATACATAACAATGAAAAATTCTCATGCTGCTTTACAACGCGACCCTGGCGGCCATGCATGGCGAAGCCCCTTACGGCCTGGTTAGAAACGGCGCCGTTGTTCTTGAAGGCGAAACCATAAAATGGGCCGGCCCTGCCGCTGATCTTCCCGGGCCGGCGAAAAATGCGGAAAGCATGGATCTTGAAGGCAGGCTGGTCACTCCCGGCCTGATCGACTGCCACACCCACATTGTTCACGGCGGCAACCGCGCCAACGAGTTCGAAATGCGCCTTAACGGCGCCAGCTACGAAGAAGTGGCCCGGGCAGGCGGCGGCATTGTTTCCACAGTCACGGAAACCCGCAAAGCAGATGAAAAATCACTGCTCAAGGATGCATTGGCGCGCGTTGATAGGCTTATTGCCGAAGGCGTCACAACGCTGGAGGTAAAATCCGGATACGGCCTCGATATCGAAACCGAACTGAAAATGCTGAAGGTCGCACGGCAAATCGGGCGGCAAAGGGCAATCACCGTGAAAACCAGCTTTCTTGGCGCTCATGCGGTTCCGCCGGAATATTCCGCGCAAGCCGATGCCTATATCAGCGAGGTTTGCCTGCCGGCTCTTGAAAAAGCTAATGCACAGGGTCTCGTTGACGCCGTAGACGGTTTTTGCGAAAAAATTGCCTTTTCGCCGGCACAAATACGCAAAGTCTTCGAAAAGGCAGCGTCTCTCGGCTTGCCTGTAAAGCTCCATGCCGAACAGCTGTCGAACCTGGGGGGAACAAGGCTGGCCGCCGAATTTGGGGCACTTTCCGCTGATCACCTTGAATACGCCAATGACGAGGACGCCACTGCGATGGCCAAAGCGGCAACGGTCGCTGTTATCCTGCCGGGCGCCTATTACACACTTCGCGAGACCCGGCAGCCACCGATTGCGGCCTTCCGCCACCACGGCATTGCCATGGCATTGGCTACCGACAGCAATCCCGGTTCCTCACCGGTCACTTCCTTGCTGCTAATGGCGAACATGGCCTGCACCCTGTTTCGCATGACACCACAGGAAGCGCTGGCAGGCATTACCAGCAACGGTGCCAAGGCCCTCGGCCTCATTGACAGGGGCATAATTCGAGCAGGCGCCCGGGCAGACCTTGCCATCTGGGATGTTGAACACCCCGCTGAGCTTGCCTACCGCATTGGCTTCAATCCGCTTCACAAGCGCATGTCCGGAGGGGTCGTATGAGTATCGTACTTGTCCCGGGCTCGGCTACATTGGATCAGCTGGAGAATATCTGGCGGCACAGACAAGCGGTCAGGCTCGACAGTTCCGCCAGGCCCGCCATCAAAAAGGCAGCAGAACTGGTCGCAAAGGCCGCCGCCGGAAAAGAGGCGGTTTACGGCGTCAATACCGGGTTCGGCAAACTTGCCAGCCTGAAGATCAACCCGGAGGATACAGCCAGACTGCAGCGCAATCTCGTATTGTCCCATTGCTGCGGTGTCGGCGAGGCACTCGACATCGCCACCACCCGGCTGATGATGGTCCTCAAGCTTTTGTCGCTGGGCCGTGGCGCATCCGGTGTTTCACTTGAAACCATTTCGCTTGTTGAAGCCATGCTCGAAAAAGGAGTGACGCCCGTCATACCGGTGCAGGGTTCGGTTGGCGCCTCGGGCGACCTTGCTCCACTTGCACACATGGCTGCGGCAATGATCGGCGAAGGCGAGGCCTTTCACGATGATAAAAGGTTGCCGGCACAAGACGCCCTGAAACAGGCAGGCCTTGAGCCTGCGGAACTTGGTCCGAAGGAAGGACTTGGCCTGATCAATGGAACGCAGTTTTCCACGGCCTGCGCACTGGTCGGGTTGTTCGAGGCGAGAAACAATCTGTTGCAGTGCCTGGTATCGGCGTCGCTGTCCACCGATGCAATCATGGGATCCACAGCGCCACTAATTGATGAAATCCACACCTTGCGGGGACATCGCGGCCAGATAAGGGTGGCCCGTGCGATGCGCGAACTGATGGAAGGCTCTGAAATCCGCGAGAGCCATCGCGATGGCGACAGCAGGGTGCAGGACCCCTATTGCATTCGCTGCCAGCCCCAGGTCAGCGGTGCCGCCCTTGACCTCCTCGATTTTGCAGGGCGCACATTGGAGACCGAAGCCAATGCCGTTTCCGACAACCCGCTTGTGCTCGTCGACAGCGGACGGATTGTTTCGGGCGGTAACTTCCATGCCGAACCGGTTGCATTTGCCGCCGACCAGATCGCATTGGCCATTGCCGAGATCGGAACGATTGCCCAACGCCGCGTCGCCCTCATGGTCGACCCGACTCTCTCGCACGACCTGCCACCCTTTTTGACTCCCAAACCCGGCCTCAACTCCGGTTTCATGATCGCCGAGGTAACCACCGCTGCGCTGATGAGCGAGAACAAGCATCTGGCCAACCCCTGCTCGACGGATTCAACGCCCACATCTGCCAACCAGGAAGACCACGTCTCCATGGCGGCTCACGGCGCCCGCCGTCTGTTGAAAATGAACGCGAACCTTAACGTGATCATTGGGGTCGAGATCCTCTGCGCCGTGCAGGGCATCGAGTTCCGCAAACCACTGAAAACAAGTCCCGCACTACAAGATGTGCTCAAGCGTGTCCGTGCCGCCATACCACGCGTGACCGACGACCGCTTCATGGCTGGCGATCTTCAAGCAGCTGCCATGCTGGTTCAGGCATCGGAACCCGCAAATGCAGCCGGCCTGCCATCGGCCTATGACGAGGCCGCACTGTGAAGCCGTTTGAAGTCAAAAGCGGCAGCGGTCCGGTCGTGCTCGGACTTCCCCATACCGGCACCCATGTGCCGGATGATGTCTTTTCACGCCTGACCGATTTGGGAAAAACTCTCGCCGATACAGACTGGCACATCGACCGTCTCTACGATGGCCTGTTGCCTGGCGCGACAACTGTTCGCGCCACTTTTCACCGCTATGTCATCGATGCCAACCGCGATCCGTCCGGCGCAAGCCTCTATCCCGGCCAAAACACGACCACGTTGGTTCCGCTGACCGATTTCGACGGCAAGCCGCTTTGGACCGAAGAGCCAGATGCCGAACAAATCGAGACACGCAGACAGGCCTGGCATGCGCCATACCATGCAGCCCTGAAAGAAGAACTGCAGCGTGTCCGCAAACACCACGGTTTTGTCATTCTCTATGATTGCCATTCAATCCGCTCACGCATCCCCTTCCTTTTTGAGGGCACCCTGCCGGACTTCAATATCGGCACCAATGGCGGCGAAACCTGTGACGCCGATATCGAACGCAGTGTCGTTGAATGCTGCAAACGCGCAGGCGCCTATACAAGCGTTTTGAATGGCCGCTTCAAGGGCGGCTGGACAACCCGGTATTACGGCAGACCTCAGGACGGATTTCACGCGATCCAGATGGAGTTGGCCCAGTCGGCATACCTGAAAACCGAGGCGTTGCCGTTCGACTACGACCAGCCGAAAGCCGAAAAGCTGCGCGAATATCTCGCCGCGATTTTACACGAACTCCAAAAATTCAGACCTGCGCCTGGAGGAAGATCATGAACATGCCGACAAACCCGAGACACAACCAGCGCGACATCTATCCGCCTACGGGGCCGGATATCACAGCCAAAAGCTGGCTCACCGAGGCGCCCATGCGGATGCTGATGAACAACCTGCATCCCGATGTAGCCGAAAGCCCTCACGAACTGGTAGTCTATGGCGGCATCGGCCGCGCGGCAAGGACTTGGAAAGACTTCGACATCATCGTCGACAGCCTGAAAAAGCTGAACGATGACGAGACGCTGGTGGTCCAGTCCGGCAAGCCGGTTGCGGTTGTCAAAACCCATGTGGATGCGCCGCGGGTCTTGATCGCCAATTCGAACCTGGTCCCGCACTGGGCTAACTGGGACCATTTCAACGAGCTCGATAAAAAAGGGCTCGCTATGTATGGCCAGATGACCGCCGGCTCGTGGATTTATATCGGCAGCCAGGGCATTGTGCAGGGTACCTACGAGACTTTTGCCGAGGCCGGGCGCCAGCACTATGGCGGCGACCTGACCGGAAAGTGGATCCTGACCGGTGGCCTGGGTGGCATGGGCGGTGCGCAGCCCCTTGCAGCGGTCATGGCCGGCGCCTGCTGCCTTGCGGTAGAGTGCAACCCTGACAGCATCGATTTCCGGCTCAGAACCCGCTATGTCGATGAAAAGACCGACAGCATTGATGAGGCACTCGCGCTGATCGGCCGATGGACGAAAGCCGGACAAGCCAAGTCGGTCGCCCTGCTCGGTAACGCGGCCGACGTCTTTCCCGAACTTTTCAAACGCGGCGTTCGCCCGGACATAGTCACCGACCAGACCAGCGCCCATGATCCGATCAACGGCTACCTGCCGCAAGGCTGGTCAATGGCCCAGTGGCGCGAGAAACGTGAAACCGACCCCAAGGCCGTTGAAAAAGCGGCACGCGCCAGCATGAAGGTGCATGTGGCTGCAATGGTGGATTTCTGGAATGCCGGAGTACCAACCCTCGACTACGGAAATAACATTCGCCAGGTCGCACTCGATGAAGGCTTGGAAAACGCCTTTGCATTCCCGGGCTTCGTACCTGCCTATATTCGTCCGCTGTTTTGCCGCGGCATCGGCCCGTTCCGATGGTGCGCCCTGTCCGGCGATCCCGAAGACATCTACAGGACGGACACCAAGATGAAGGAATTGTTCCCAGATAATACCCATCTGCACAATTGGCT
>JAHEGF010000204.1 GCA_024645155.1 Phyllobacteriaceae bacterium
CCCGCGGACATGGATTTGTTCGAATTCGTCACCGGCAGGATTTGGCGCCGCCAAATTCGCGCGCATCGATCCCGCAACGGTTCACTTCGGGTCTTTCTTGAAATCAAGTGCGGTACCGTTCATGCAATAGCGCAAGCCGGTAGGTTGCGGTCCGTCTTCGAACACATGACCAAGATGGGCATCGCAATCGGCACACCGTATCTCGGTCCGCACCATGAATAACTTTCTGTCCTTGTGTTCAGAGACCGCGTCTTCGGCCAACGGTTCGTAAAAACTTGGCCATCCCGTGCCGGAATCGAATTTTGTATCTGATGCAAACAACGGCTTGCCGCAGCATACGCAGGAATAGGTACCAGTATCCTTGGTATCCCAGTTCGGGCCGGTGAATGCGCGTTCTGTGCCCGCCTGCCGGGTTACATGGTACTGCTCGTCAGAAAGTTGCTCGCGCCACTGCGCGTCGGTTTTCGTAATTTTGGGCGTGCCGCTGCTGGCCATCCTGGTTTCTCCACTGGGATCGAAGGTTCAAGTTTAACGCCAATTCGCGGTAAAAAAAGCCCCGGTCGCCTTGTATCTTCGGAATTTCATCTGCGCGTTTGAAGCAACAGGCAGTCCGTCTGAGTATCTGGCAGTTGCCATACGAAATCTGTCCACAAGCGGCAGCATGATTTCCCGTTTGAAAGCCTGCTGCCGTTGCTCCAACCGGCAGAATAATCTACAGAAGTCTCAGGGCCGCAACAAATCAACAGCCAGAACCAGCGGTCCACTACACGCCTGAGCTTTGCGGTTAGCGCCGTCTTTAGGGTTTTGTTTCGGGAGGATAAATGCGGCAACTTAGTCTGGGCGTGATGCTGTTTGCCTTCTGGCTAATCCTGTCCGGTCACTACACCCCGATGCTTGTCGGCATCGGTTTGGCGGCAACTGTTTTATGCGTATTTGTTACGTATCGTATGAACAGCGTTGACGAAGAAACACACCCGAACCACTTGTTTTTGTCCACATTTACTTACTACCCTTGGCTGATCTGGGAGATCACCAAATCAGCCTGGGCGGTTTCAAAGGTGATCGTCAACCCGAAGCTGCCCATTTCACCCACCATGACCGTTGTGGGCGCGAGCCAGTCTACGCCAAACGGTATTGCCACTTACGCCAATTCGATCACCCTTACTCCCGGGACGATCACTGTCGGGGTCCGGGGCAACGAATTGACCGTCCACGCATTGGTGAGCGAAGGCGCCGACGACCTTGAGGAAGGTGTCATGGACGCACGTGTAAGCAGGTTCGAGAGAGGCGTGTGATGTTTGTCCTTGCCACCTCGGCAGTATTGATTGCGCTTACGCTGGCGGTTGTTCGTGCCATTCGTGGTCCGACGGTCTTCGACAGGGTGTTGGCCGGCAACACCATCGGTACCTTCGCGATCCTTCTCCTGGCCTCAGTGGGCTTCATGACAGGAAGGCCGGAATGGCTGGACATCGCGCTCACCTATGGCCTCCTGAACCTGATTTCGACACTGGCGGTTCTGAAATTCTTCCGCCATGGCGATCTTGCCTACGATATCGAAGAGGATGGCGAACCATGATGCCGCTGCTGATAGACATCGTCAGTTGGGCACTCATCGCCGCTGGCAGCGCTTTTGTTGTGATCGGTGCCGTCGGTGTCGTGCGGATGCCCGATGTCTATACCCGCATGCATGCTGCAAGCGTTTCGGAAACACTTGGTGCCGGCCTGCTCGTTGCAGGCTTTATCCTGCAAGCCGGGTTCACCCTTGTGACACTGAAATTGCTGTTCATTTTGGGCCTGTTTTTTTTCACTGCCCCGGTTGTCACGCACGCCTTGGCGCAGGCCGCCCTGCATGAGGATATCGAACCGGTGCTCAGTGATGACAGGCGCAATGACCGCGCAACTGACACTGTGGCGGGGCAGCCTGAAAAGACAAACGCGAGGCCGTCATCATGATAGTTCTGGTCATGACCGTGTTGCTGACGCTCCTGGCTGTCATAACGATAGTCATCATTCGCCAGCGCAGTTTGTTTGCCGTTGTGATCCTGACCGGGGTTTACAGCTTCTTGATGGCCAGCGTGCTCATCGTGCTTGATGCCGTTGATGTGGCTATGACCGAGGCATCGGTGGGGGCTGGGGTATCTACAGTGTTGCTTCTGGCCACGCTTTATCTGACCCAGTCGCGCGAATATCCTCAACCGAGGCCCGCGATCATTCCGCTGTTTGTGGCGCTTGGAATTGGTGGAGCGCTGATTGCCGGGACGTTTGGGCTGCCGCCATTCGGTTCGGCTGATACGCCGATCCACAACCGGACGGCGCCTCGATATCTTGCCAAATCGATTGAGGAAACCACCGTTCCCAACGTGGTCACTTCGGTCTTAGCCGACTACCGCGGTTACGATACGATGGGGGAGACCGTCGTGATTTTCACGGCCGGTATAGGCGTGTTGCTGTTGTTGCTGGGGCGGCGCAGACGTTATTCATCTGAAACCGGCGAGGAGATACAGGGAGAATGAGACGTGATCTGATCCTCCGGATTGTCACCAAGCTGGTGTTGCCGTTTATTCTGCTTTTTGCGTTGTATGTGCATTTCCATGGTGACTTCGGACCGGGCGGCGGCTTCCAGGCAGGCGTGATCGCGGCCGGCATGCTGATCCTGCATTCAATCGTTTTTGGTGTCCGGTCCACGAAGCACATTGCACCACAGGGACTGGTCGAGGCGATGATCCCGCTCGGTGTGCTGATTTACGCAAGCGTCGGCATTCCGGCACTCATCAGCGGCAGGAATTTTCTCGACTACGGTGTATTTGATCCGCATCACACGCCTCATGGGCACCATTTGGGGATCCTCATGGTCGAATCCGGGGTTCTCATCACGGTCTTTTCGACAATGTTGGCAATATTCTACGCTTTCAGCGAGCGGGGGCGCTCATGAACACGATCACTCCGCTTCTGCTGCACTACAATTACTTTATCACCATCTTTCTGATGGTTTCGGGATTATACATTGTCATCGCCCGCGGCAACATGATCAAGAAGCTTGTCGGACTGTCGCTGTTCCAGAGTTCCGTTTACCTGCTTTATGTTTCGCCTGGCAAAATACTGGAAGGCACGGCGCCCATTATCGATGATGCGTACAGCATCTATTCCAATCCCCTGCCACATGTGTTGATCCTGACTGCAATCGTGGTTGGTGTTGCGACACTGGCACTTGGCCTTGCCCTGGTGGTTCGCATTCACGAAGCCTATGGCACGATCGAGGAAGATGAGATCTTCGACCGGGAAAAGGGTCTATGACGGCACTGGAGCACCAATTGCCGGTGTTGCCGGTCCTTATCCCGCTATTTGGCGCGCTTTTGACGGGGTTTTTGAGCCGCGGCACCGTGTCGTGGTTGCTTGCCCTGATTTTTAGCTGGGCTACCGCTGCGGTATCGGTGCTGCTGCTGGTTACCGTACTGAGGCTTGGCGAGCCGATTTCCTATGTGATGGGCAATTGGGGCGTGCCGTGGGGGATTGAATATCGCGTCGACACGCTCAATGCATTCGTGCTGGTCATCGTGACCGGTATTGGCGCCGTGCTGATGCCCTACGCACGCAAAAGCGTGGCATTCGAGATCGCGTCTCATCAACAAGCCTGGTTTTACACGATGTATCTGATCTGCCTGGCGGGTCTGCTCGGCATCACCGTGTCCGGCGATGCCTTCAACGTGTTCGTGTTCATGGAGGTATCCTCGCTCGCGACCTATGTCCTGATTGCTCTGGGCCACAACAGGCGGGCGCTGCTGGCTTCGTTCCAGTACCTGATTGTCGGAACGATCGGAGCCACGTTTTACGTGATCGGTATTGCCCTTCTTTATCTTGTTACCGGCAGTCTCAACCTGCACGATATAGCTGGCCTGCTTGGCGATGCCTACAACACCTATCCGCGGCCGGTGCTGACAGCGCTCGCATTTCTTGTTGCAGGCATTTCCCTAAAACTTGCGCTTTTCCCGCTGCACCTTTGGCTCCCGAATGCGTATGCCTATGCACCGTCGATGGCAGCAGCATTTCTGGCGGGAACCGCTACAAAAGTAGCAGTTTACCTGCTGATCCGGATCCTGTTTTCGATTTTCGGTATCGCCATCGTATTCACGACGCTACCGATCGCCGACGTGTTGCTGGTGCTGTCGATAGCGGCAATGGCAATCGCTTCTCTTGCTGCCGTGTTTCAGGAGAATGCCAAGCGTATGCTGGCCTATTCCTCGGTGGCGCAGATCGGCTATATCACGCTCGGCATCGGCCTTCACAATCAAAGCGGGCTGACCGGCAGCATCGTCCATCTGTTTAACCACGCGGTCACCAAATCAGCACTTTTCATGTGCCTCGGTGCGATAGTGTATCGTACCGCAAACATGCGCCTGACAAATCTCGCCGGTATCGGCCGAAAAATGCCGCTGACGACCGCCGCATTCGTGCTCGCCGGCTTGAGCATCATCGGGGTGCCAGGTACCGCCGGATTTGTGTCAAAATGGTATTTGGCCGTGGGAGCGATCGAGCGGGGCTACTGGCCACTTGTGTTCCTGATCGTTGCGAGTTCCCTGATCGCGGTCCTCTATATCGGCCGTTTTGTCGAGGTTGCCTATTTTCGCGAACCCTCTGAAGCGTGCGAATCAGCCTACGAACCGCCTACATCAATGCTGATACCGATCCTCGTTCTGTCTGCGGCGACGGTTTATTTCGGCATCGATACCCGCGCCACGGCCGACATTGCAGCGATTGCCGCCCGCTTCCTTCTCGGGGGGGCGAACTGATGCTGGATTTTGCCAGGCCCGAAACTCTCATGATTGCCGCCTTGATCATTCCGCTGATCGCGGCGGTGCTGATTCCGGTATTTCACATGGCGCCCAACCTGCGCGAGACCGTTACACTTGTCAGTGCTGCGGCGCTGGCACTGACTGTCTGGAGCCTTGCGCCACACATCATGGCCGGTGCGCGCCCTGCCATCGACGTGATCTCCATTGCTCCTGCCCTTGATATTGCGTTCAAGGTCGAACCGCTCGGGATGCTTTTCGCTCTGGCTGCCGGTACGCTTTGGATCATAAACTCGGTTTACTCGATCGGCTATATGCGCGGTCACAATGAGCCGCGGCAGACCTCGTTCTATGTCTGTTTCGCCGTTGCCCTTGCCGCAGCCATGGGCATTGCGTTCGCTGCGAATCTGTTCACCTTGTTCATCTTCTATGAAGCGCTGACGCTCTCGACATATCCGCTTGTTACCCACAAGGCCACGCCGGAGGCGATGAAGGCTGGCCGCATGTACCTGTTGTTGTTGATCGGTACTTCCATGGTGCTACTGCTGCCCGCGATTGTCGTTACCGGCGTCCTGGCCGGAACACTGGATTTTCAGCCGGGAGGGATCCTTGCCGGTAAGGCCAGTCCGGCAATTCTTGCGATGCTGCTGGCGCTCTTCATGTTTGGAATAGGCAAGGCAGCCTTGATGCCTTTCCACCGCTGGCTGCCTGCAGCAATGGTAGCGCCCACGCCGGTCAGCGCATTGTTGCATGCTGTTGCAGTCGTCAAGGCCGGTGTATTTACCGTATTGAAAGTGGTTGTTTACATTTTCGGCATCGACACACTGGCAGCGACCGGAGCGGGTGATTGGCTGATCGTGGTGGCAAGCGGCACGTTGCTGCTCGCCTCGATGATCGCGATGACAAAGGACAACCTGAAGGCCCGGCTCGCCTATTCGACAATCTCGCAATTGTCCTATGTGGTGCTCGGTGCGAGCCTTGCCGTATCGGCAGGGATAATCGGCGGTGCCCTGCAGATTGCAATGCACGCATTTGGCAAGATAACACTGTTTTTCTGTGCAGGAGCGATTTACGTCGCGGCGCACAAAACCGAAATCAGCGACATGACCGGTCTTGGGCGTAAAATGCCATGGACTTTTGCAGCTTTTCTGATCGGCGCCTGTTCGATAATCGGACTGCCGCCGCTCGGAGGTTCATGGTCCAAGTGGTGGTTGATGACCGGGGCGCTGGATTCCGGCCAGATTGCGGTCGTATACGTTTTGGTTCTGTCGTCGCTGCTTAACGTGCTTTATTTGCTGCCGATCG
>JAHEGF010000205.1 GCA_024645155.1 Phyllobacteriaceae bacterium
TCGATGATCGAGAAAAGGTTGGCGATGTTCTCTACAACCGCGGTCTTTTCAATGCGGTGATTGTCGCAGAAGCCATTCGTGCTGCGCAGGAAAAAACCGGTAAGAAAGTTATCACTGGTGAAGATATGCGCGTCGGCATGGAGAGCTTTGACCTATCGGATGCTCGCATGAAAGAACTTGGCCTGGAAGGCTTTACGGCTCCGATCAAGGCTTCGTGCGCGGATCACGAAGGCGGCGGCGGTGTCTTCATGCAGCAGTGGGATGGTGCAAACTGGGTCAAGACAACCGATCCAATCGCACCGATGAACGATGTTGTTCGTCCTCTGCTCGAGAAATCGGCTGACGAATATATCGCCGACAAGCCTGACTGGCAGACTCAGTCCTGTTCGTAATCTGTGTCTACATGACCTGATTGCATGACAAATCGACCGGTCCCGGATTACGGGGCCGGTCAACCAGACCACAATCTTCAGCCAACCATCCAATACCGGGCCAAAGCCATGACCGCAGCCGAACACATCGAACCGCAGGAAGCCAAGAGTATTCTTTCGGTCAACAATATCGAGGTCATCTACAATCACGTGATCCTCGTATTGAAGGGTGTATCGCTTACGGTGCCGGAAGGCGGGATCGTAGCCCTGCTTGGTGCCAATGGTGCCGGCAAGACAACAACCCTGAAGGCCGTGTCAAACCTGCTGAACGCCGAGCGTGGCGAAGTGACAAAGGGCGACATCAAGTTTCAGGGTGAAGAGATCCAGAACCTTTCGCCGGCGGAACTCGTGCGCCGGGGTTGCACACAGGTAATGGAGGGACGCCATTGTTTCGGGCATCTTACGGTTGAAGAAAACCTGCTGACCGGGGCCTTCACGCGGCGTGACGGCTCGGCGGCGATCAAACGTGATCTGGATATGGTCTACGGCTATTTCCCGCGTCTCAAGGTCAGGCGGACCAGCATGGCCGGATACACATCCGGCGGTGAACAACAAATGGTGGCCATTGGACGCGCCTTGATGTCACGCCCCAAGATGATCCTTCTCGATGAACCGTCGATGGGTCTTGCTCCACAGCTGGTGGAAGAGATTTTCGAAATCGTCAAGAAGCTCAATGAGGAACAGGGCGTTTCCTTCCTGCTCGCCGAACAGAACACAAATATCGCCCTGCGATATGCAAAATACGGCTATATTCTCGAGTCCGGCCGTATCGTTCTGGACGGTGAAGCAAAATCGTTGCGAGAGAACGAGGATGTCAAGGAATTCTACCTGGGCGTCGGCGGTGAGGGCCGCCGGTCGTTCCGGGATGTCAAACACTACAAGCGGCGCAAACGCTGGCTTGCCTAAAACCATTCAAATTGAACGTGGCGCGCACTAGCCGTCAGCTGATCTGACCAAGAATGCCGGGCAATTTGCCAAGATCGTCGATTCTGCGGAAGCGCGGATGTGATTCCGGTGGCTCGGCATGTTCAAGGTCCCAGGTCAGATCGTGCGGGACATGTACGCCCCAGCCCCCGGCCTGAATTACCGGTACGATATCTGATTTCAGCGAGTTGCCGACCATCAGGCTTTGCCGGGCACCATCGCCGTGACGGTCGAATATGTCGATGTAGCGTTCGGGGCTTTTATCGGCGACAATTTCGACTGCATCAAAATAGTTTCCAAGGCCGGATTGCGCCAATTTGCGTTCCTGATCAAAAAGGTCGCCCTTTGTAATCAGGATAACGCGGTAGCGTCCGGCAACTGCATCGAGCACCTCTTTGGCATGAGGCAACGTTTCGACTGGATGATCGAGCATGTCACGGCCAGTCTTGAGGATCTCCCGTATAACGCCGGAACTGACGTTTCCGCCCGTCACCTCCAGTGCAGTCTCGATCATCGAAAGGGTGAAACCCTTCACGCCAAAACCATAATAGGCAATATTACGGCGCTCGGCTTCAAGCAATCGGGCCGACACAACTCCCGCATTAGCGTGCCCGCTCAGCATCGCAGTAAAGCGGTCTTCGGTCAGGCGAAAAATGCGTTCATTGTGCCACAGCGTATCATCGGCATCGAAGCCTATCGCGGTGAGGCGTTCCTTGCGCGCCATTTTCAGATGAAACTCCGGTTCTCGTCCGATACTATACGTTTTACCTGCAAATAGCGGTGTTTGTGAGGTTAGCGACGAAGCGCGCCATTGCTCTTGCCTATTCTTTTCGCTATTCGATGCGCACAGGTATCAAATGAGGTCTGACAATGGCAAATGACGCAAACACCGGTCCGCTCGAAACTGGCGCTGAAATGGACTACGAGGAACATGATCGCACCTACTCCTTGTTTATCGCCATGTCCAAATATGGTGCGCTGGCGTGCGCCGCGCTGATGATCGCAATGGCGTTCGGATTTTTCACCAGTGCCGGGTTTATTTCAGCAACACTCCTGTTTGTGGTAATCGTCGCTGTTGGATTCTTTCTCCTGTAACATTCCCACCAAAAATTGCCGTTCGTCCGGCGAGACAAATTAGTGTCCGGGGTAAGCTGGCAGCGTAATCGAGAGGGCAAGACACGTGGCTAGTCTCATTTTTGTGCCGAAGGAAATCGCGGCAAACGAGAGCCGTCTCGCCGTATCTGCGGATACGGTCAAACGATTGGCAGGCCTTGGTTTCGATGTTGTGGTCGAAAAGGGAGCAGGCGAGGCGTCGAGGATAACCGATGCGGAATTGACCGCAGCCGGCGCGAAGATTGGCAAGGCCGCTGACGCGACCGGGGCAGATGTTGTCCTGAAAGTGCTTCGACCCGAAGTTTCCGAACTCAAGACTTACAAAAAGGGCGCGATCGTCATTGCGATTATGGATCCCTTTGGCAACGAAGCGGCGCTGGGCACGATGGCAAAGGCCGGCGTCAGCGGATTTGCAATGGAACTGATGCCGCGTATCACGCGCGCCCAGGTGATGGACGTTTTGTCGAGTCAGGCAAACCTTGCAGGCTACAAGGCGGTGATTGATGCCGCTGCCGAATATGACCGCGCCATGCCGATGATGATGACGGCTGCCGGGACTGTCCCCGCTGCCAAGGTGTTTGTGATGGGGGCAGGTGTCGCCGGCCTCCAGGCCATCGCGACCGCCCGCCGGCTTGGGGCAGTCGTCACCGCAACTGACGTGCGCCCGGCGGCAAAGGAACAGGTCGCCTCTCTTGGCGGCAAATTCGTCGCCGTAGAAGACGACGAATTCAAGGCTGCCGAAACCGCCGGTGGTTACGCCAAGGAAATGTCGAATGAATATCAGGCCAAGCAGGCGGCGCTTGTTGCCGATCACATCGCCAAGCAGGATATCGTTATCACGACAGCACTGATACCCGGCAGGCCTGCACCAAAACTGGTGTCGGCTGCGATGGTCAAGTCCATGAAACCGGGCTCCATCCTTGTAGACCTGGCAGTCGAGCGGGGTGGCAATGTTGAAGGTGCCGTTGCCGGCAAGATTGTCGAAGCCAATGGTGTCAAGATACTAGGCTATCTCAATGTGCCGGGCAGGATCGCCGCGTCTGCTTCGCTGCTATACGCCAAAAACCTCTATGCTTTCCTCGAAACGTTTGTGGATAAGGAAAGCAGGAAAATTTCGATCGACATGGAAGACGAGCTTGTCAAGGCGACGTTGCTGACCCATGGCGGTGCCGTGGTCCATGCGGCATTTGGCGGCGGCTCCAAAGCAACGGCCAAACCGGCAGCAAAAAAACCTGCTGCCAATAAACCTGCTGCGAAAAAGCCTGCTGCTGGCAAGGTGGCAGCGGCGCGAAAGGCTGCACCGGCCAAGCGAGCAACGCCGCGCAAGACAACCACGGCCAAAAAGCCGGCTCGAACAAGGGGAGAGACGAAATGAGCAATGAACTGCTCGATTCGGCGCTTGATAAACTCGAAGACGCGGTTGCCGCCGTGCGAATGGCGATTGAAAGCGAAGGCGCGGCTGATGCTGCAGGCGCTGCGGCCCATGCTGCCAGCGGCGGCACGATCGACCCGTTTGTTTTTCGCTTTGCGATTTTCGTGATGGCGATCTTTGTCGGCTACTACGTGGTCTGGTCAGTGACACCGGCGCTACATACACCGCTGATGTCGGTTACCAATGCCATCTCGTCGGTTATCGTGGTTGGCGCGCTGCTGGCAGTGGGTATATCGGCCAGCGGTTTTGCCACGGGATTTGGTTTTATCGCGTTGGTACTGGCCAGCGTAAACATATTTGGCGGCTTTCTGGTGACCCAGCGGATGCTTGCCATGTACAAGAAAAAAGAACGGTGAGGGCTGACTGATGTCTCCGAATTTCGCAGCCTTCCTCTATCTGATCTCGGGTGTCCTGTTCATATTGGCATTGCGCGGGTTGTCGCATCCGTCAACCAGTCGAAAGGGCAACACTTTTGGCATGGTCGGCATGGCGATTGCCATTGTGACGACACTGCTGCTAGCGACGCCGTCATTTGGCGGCCTGTTGATGATCGCGGTGGGTCTGGCGCTTGGCGGCGGTGTCGGGGCCTATATTGCCCAGCGAATTCCGATGACCGCGATGCCGCAGCTGGTTGCCGCTTTTCACAGCCTTGTCGGCCTTGCTGCCGTCATGGTGGCCGCAGCAGCTCTCTACTCGCCGCAAAGCTTTGGTATCGGAACTCCAAGTGACATTCACAGCCAGGCGCTCGTGGAGATGTCGCTTGGCGTGGCTATCGGCGCGATCACATTCACCGGGTCGATTATCGCTTTTCTCAAACTCGATGGACGCATGTCAGGTGCACCGATCCTGCTGCCGATGCGTCACGTCATCAATGGCGGTCTGCTCGCTGGTATCGTCATCCTGATTGCGGTTCTGGTCGCCGGCGAAAGCCATTTGGTATTCTGGCTGATTGTACTGCTGTCGCTTGCGCTGGGTTTTCTGCTGATCATTCCGATCGGCGGAGCCGACATGCCGGTTGTGGTATCGATGCTCAATTCATATTCCGGCTGGGCTGCAGCCGGTATCGGCTTTACGCTCGGTAATCTCGCGCTGATCATTACCGGCGCATTGGTCGGTTCGTCCGGTGCAATCCTGTCTTACATCATGTGCAAGGGAATGAACCGTTCTTTCATATCGGTCATTCTCGGCGGATTTGGCGGCGAAACGGTTGCCGCTGCCGATGATGGTGTCGAGCGCAATGTCAAGCTTGGTTCTGCTGATGATGCCGCCTTCCTGATGGCCAATGCATCAAAAGTCATCATTGTACCGGGCTACGGCATGGCGGTGGCACAGGCACAGCACGCGCTTCGCGAAATGGCCGACACACTCAAACAGTCCGGCGTAGAGGTCAAATATGCAATTCATCCGGTCGCCGGCCGCATGCCCGGCCACATGAATGTACTGCTGGCAGAAGCCAATGTGCCCTATGACGAGGTCTTTGAACTGGAAGACATCAATTCCGAGTTTGCCCAAGCTGATGTTGCCTATGTGATCGGCGCCAATGATGTGACCAATCCGGCAGCACGCGACGATCCGTCCTCACCGATATTCGGCATGCCAATCCTTGATGTAGACAAGGCCAAGACCTGCCTGTTCGTCAAGCGGTCACTTGGCTCCGGTTATGCCGGTATCGACAACACGCTGTTCTACAAGGATGGCACGATGATGCTGCTGGGAGACGCCAAGAAGATGACCGAGGAAATCGTCAAGGCGCTGCATGAGTGATCTGACAGATGTATAGTTATCTTTCCCTCGAACCCGGCTACTGTGCCGGGTTTGTTGTTATTGCCACATAGATTATTTTTTTGACTGATATCTAGACTTGCTTCCGGAGATGTTTTTGGGGAGTACCGGCTTGGCGCGCCAGGTGAGCTGCAGCTTCGTGATCAAGTCAGATTGGTCGCTGGATGGCGATCTAGATGAGTTTTTCCAAATATTTGACGATCCGTTATCGCTGACGTCGTGGTGGGCGCCTGTTTTTATGCGTGGCGAAATGCTGGCAATCGGCCAGGAAAACAAGGTCGGCCTGACCGCCCGGTTTTATACCAAGGGCCTGTTGCCGCACACGTTCCAATTTTCTGCGCGGATTGACAAAATCGATGAGACTGGTGTCATGAGGATCC
>JAHEGF010000206.1 GCA_024645155.1 Phyllobacteriaceae bacterium
CATCCGCCCATCTGGGCACCGGTATTCCCGCACGGAAACCCGATTAGGCCCTGTGTTGCGTAAAATTCGGCCATCAGGTCCTGACCGCCACCGTGATAGAACCAGGCGTTCTGCAAACGGGCATTCAGTCCGAAGGGAATGGCCGTTCCCAAGGCATAGGTCGCATCCTTGCCCCAGTAGTAATAGGACGCGGTATGCGCCATTTCTACGGTTCCTGCCGCGGCAGCATCGGCTGCCTGCAGACCGGGAACAATCTCGCCCCCGGCAAAAACCTGGATTTCAAAATTTCCGTCGGTGGCTTCTCTGACGAATTTCGCCATCGTTTCGCCTGCGCCGAAAATGGTATCGAGTGCTTTCGGAAACGATGATGTCATGCGCCAGGTTAACTTCGGCATCGACTGCGCAATTGCCGGCGTAGCCAACGCTGCGGCGGCAGTAGCGCCGGCGCCGGCAAATCCGGCATTTCTAATGAATGAACGGCGATCCATTTGTTTCTCCCCTTGACGTTTCGTGGTTGAAACCGGCAGTCATCCGCTGGTCTGCCGGGTTAACCGGCATTGATACATGCAGTGTGATGCAAGTCCAGTACGCACCTGGAAATTGCAATGCGACATTTTTACGATCTTCATTGTTTGCCATTGGAAATCACGGTGCATCCGCATAGATTGTCAGGAATCCGGCCAATACGCCGGGTAAATATTTCAATTCGGGAATCAGACGAAATGGTTCAGCCGCTTGTCGCCGTATCGAGCGACGTAAAGGAATTCGAAAAATACCGGTGGCATGCCGCAACAAGTATCTACCTTGAAGCGGTATTTCGCGGAGCCGGTGTCCTGCCCGTCATCGTTCCCTCGCTTGGCGCCGACTATGACCTCGACGCTCTGCTTGATCACGTAGACGGTGTCGTTCTGACCGGCTCAAAATCCAATGTTCACCCCAGCCTCTATGGCGGCGATGCCAGTGACAAGAACGGCCCCTATGACAGTGATCGTGACGCAACCAGCTTCCCGTTGATACGCAAGTCCATCAAGCGCGGAATCCCGCTGCTGGCAATATGCCGCGGCATGCAGGAATTGAATGTGGCTCTGGGTGGCACGCTGGACACGGAAATCCAGGAGATGGATGGACGCGATGACCACCGGGCGCCGCCAAGCGAAAACCAGGACGAGCGGTTCGCGATCCGCCAGGATGTCAAGGTCAGCCCTGGCGGGTGCATCGAACGTTACCTCGGCGACGGTATTCTGCGCGTCAACTCAATCCATCGTCAGGCAATCGGCCAGAAGGCCTCAACCCTGGTGCCGGAGGCTGTTGCACCAGATGGCACCATCGAGGCAGTTTCGGTCAATGGAGCCAAGGCATTTGCCGTCGGCGTGCAATGGCATCCCGAATACTGGTACAGAACTGACGACACCTCGCGGCGCATTTTTTCTGCCTTCGGCGATGCTGTGCGTGGCCATGCCGATGCCCGCAATCCGATAAAGTCAGCGGCGGAGTGACAATGGCTGGCACCAAGGATCATCATGGCCACGATCACGGCCACAGCGAATTGTCCGATATTGAGCTGCGTGTCCGGTCGCTGGAATCCTTGCTGGTCGAAAAAGGCTATGTCGATCTCGCTGCACTTGATGAACTGGTCGACACCTACGAAAACCGTATCGGTCCGAAGCGCGGTGCCCGGGTGGTGGCAAAGGCCTGGGTTGACCCGGAATTCCGCAAGTGGCTACTTGACGATGCAACGGCCGCGATCACATCGCTAGGCTATACCGGTCGTCAGGGCGAACACATGGTTGCCATCGAAAACACGCCGGAAGTTCATAACCTGATCGTGTGCACATTGTGTTCATGTTATCCATGGCCGGTGCTTGGCCTGCCGCCGGTCTGGTACAAATCGCCGCAGTATCGCGCCCGTGCAGTATCGGAACCAAGGGCCGTGCTTTCAGAATTCGGTATGGACATCCCGCCGGACCAAAATGTCCGGGTTTGGGATTCAACCGCCGAGATCCGGTATCTGGTTATCCCGCAACGGCCGGATGGCACGGAAAACCTGGCTGAAGAGGACCTGGCAAAACTCGTCACCCGCAACGCGATGATCGGTGCGGGTCTCGCATCCAGCCCCGGAGGCGCTTGATGACCAGTTCAGCCGACCTTGGCGGCAAATCCGGTTTTGGTCCGGTACCGGGCATTGACGATAACCGGCCTTTTCACAGCGAATGGGAACCCAAGGTCCTGTCACTGACACTGGCCATGGGTGCTGCAGGCAAGTGGAATATCGATCAGTCCCGGGCAGCGCGCGAAACACTTCCTCCAGATGAATATCTGTCGCTGAGTTATTATGAAATATGGATGACGGCCCTTGAAAACCTGTTGCTGAAGAATGGGCTGGTAACCGCGGACGAACTGAAGTCAGGCAGGAACAATGAAAATCCGGTTTCGGATTTGCGCGTCCTTAGGGCAGGTGACGTTGCCAAGGTATTGAACAGGGGAAGCAGTTACGAACGCGATGTATCGAGCCCGGCACGGTTTGCCGCCGGCGACCGGGTAAGAACCGTGCTGCAGGATCATGGCGGGCATACCCGTTTGCCGCGCTACCTGACAGGCAAGACCGGGATCGTCGAGCAGGCCTATGGCGCATTTGTTTTTCCTGACAGTTCTGCTGCCGGTGCCGGAGACGATCCACGCTGGCTGTACCGGGTCCGGTTTTCAAAAATCAATGCCGGATCATCACCCGAAGCCGGAACTGAAGTATCTGCAGATCTGTGGGAGCCTTACCTTGAGCACGCGTGACAACGGGATATTGCTGCTGTCCGGCGACCGGGACGGGCCCGTATTTTCGGCACCGTGGCATGCCCAGATATTTGCGCTGGCGCACAGCCTGAGCGATCGGGGCCTGTTTACCTGGAGCGAGTGGACCGATTGTTTTTCCCGGCACCTAGCTTCTCATGGCGATACTCCAGGCGAAGAGGGGTATTATGAAGCCTGGTTGTCTGCGCTTGAGGAAATGGCTTCCGCGAAAGGAGCCGTAGCAGCAGCCGAACTGTCCGGGCGTAAGGACGACTGGGCAAGAGCCGCCCGCGTCACGCCACACGGCCAGCCGATCACACTCAGGTAGATGATTGCGAATTCGGCCGCGATCAAAAAGCCGGCTCAACGACCAGCATTGCGGTGGCCGGTGAAATGGATTCGTAGGCGTGCCCATCCGCTAGGCCGAGCATCAGGATTTCCCTGCCATTGCGATCTGTCAAAACGACGGAACCGTCCGCGTTTTCTTCCCAACCGGCGACATCACCCAATACCGGCAACAATTGCGCACAATGCCCGTCCGGCGTTACCGGACCGGTTCCCTCCAACGCGGTTCGCGTCAAGATGCAGCTATGCTGGCTTGCCGGACTGAGAATACGCATTCGGCCTGTAAATCCGGGTGTTTCTGCCGGGGCTTCGTCTGTAACTGCAGCAACCGCAAACACGCCGCTCTGTTGCCGGGCGATCGGAAAGGCCACTACGGCAGCGGCAACACCCAGACCGGCAAATATTGCAGAAATTTTCATGGCTCACGGCATTCCCATCAACAACCAGGCCATGATGGACGTTGTTGGTTAAGCCGGGTTTAACAATGCCGGCAATGCAACTTCCGGAGAAAATACTGCAAGGCCGATTCCGCTGTCTTGAAAAAATGGCGTGGAACGGGGCTCACGTGCCGGCAACACCGCAAAACCTTTACCGGGCCTTTGGTTTGCCGGTGGAATTTCGAACCCGCAGTTCCGGAAGAATCAACTTTTGCTCGGTATCAACTCCGGCGCCATTCAGTCGATCGAGCAAGGCGCGCGCGGCACGCCGGCCCACTTCACGCTGGCCATTCCAAACCGTTGTCAATGCCGGCATCGCGATCGATGCTTCTTCCAGATCATCGTAACCGGTCACCGATATGTCTTCACTGACCACCAGCCCTGCCCTTGCCAGTCCGTTCATCAAACCGATCGCCACCAGGTCGTTCCAGCATACCGCCGCGGTTGGCCGGTCTGCCAGGGAAAGAAACTGCTCGGCAGCTTCAAATCCTGACTGCCTTGTACGCGGACCCGGGATTCTCCAGGCGTCCTTGACCTTGAGGCCAGCTTTTTCCATCGCTCTCACATAGCCGTGATAACGGTGACGCCCGGTCGAAGTCTCATCGGTGCCACCGACCATGGCTATGACACGATGACCAAGTGAGATCAGGTGATCGGTTGCAAGGCTGATGCCGTATGCGTCATCACCACGAAAAGCCGGTACTTTTGTGCCCTCGACCGTGCGTGCCACCAGCACTACCGGAAGTCCGTTGTCCTCCGCCAGCTGGATATCTGCCGCAGGCGTACCAATTGCCGGTGACATGATCACCCCGTCGGCCCCGAGCTGCAGCAGCGTGTCGATGAAATTACGCTGTTTTTCCAGTTTGTCGTAGTGATTTGACAAAATGAACGTCTGGCGGGAGCGGTCGAGTTCCATTTCGATCGAGCGAAGGATTTCAGCATAAAACGGGTTCATGATGTCATGAACAACAACACCGACAATGCCGGACCGCGACGTGCGAAGACTGGCCGCGCGGCGATTGTAGATGTAGCCGATCTCCCGGGCATGTTCCTTGATGCGCTCACGTGTGGTATCGGCCACCAGCGGACTGTCCCGCAGGGCAAGCGAGACGGTCGCCGTCGATACACCGAGGGAATCGGCAATCGTTGAAAGCTTGATCTTTTGAGCCAGAATTCCCTCCCGCCGCAAATCTAAACTGTTTAAACCATGGCATTGAAAGAAGGGCAATCAAAGTATTTTTAATACCGCTGCGCGAAGTTTTACCGATGATTTGCAGTTGCGAACAGGCTGGCAGTGCCGTTACAGCAGGATTGCCAACAATGGATTGACCAATCGCGATGCTGCCGAAACGCCAATTTGTCACGATGACACCAGCCGAAATTGCGGCCGCCGACACATCACACTGGATCGCGGTTTTGCCCTTGGGCGCAACTGAGCAGCACGGACCGCACCTGCCACTGGAAACCGATACCCTGATTGCTGATGCCATTGCTGCGCGCGCGGCAAATTTCCTGCCCCCCGCATTGCCGGTTACGTTCCTTCCCGCCGAACCGGTGGGCTACTCGCCCGAACACATGGATTTTCCCGGCAGCCTGTCGCTCGGATTTGACGAGGCAATCAACAGTTGGATCGAAACTGGCAAAAATCTGCATCTGTCCGGTATCGACCGGTTTGTCATGCTCAATGCCCATGGCGGCAACTCGCCGCTGATGACCATCGTTGCCACGGAATTGCGTGTACGTTTCGGCATGCTGGCAGTAGCGACAAGCTGGACCCGTTTCGGCCTGCCGGACGATGTCATTGATCCGGGCGAAAAAGCATTCGACATCCATGCCGGACTGATTGAGACATCGCTCATGCTGGCCATTGACGCAGCCAGGGTGAATATGGACGAAGCCGGCAATTTCCCGTCGGCACAGGCGGACCTGGAAAGAAACCACACCTATCTCCGCGCCTACGGGCCGCACGCATTCGGCTGGAAAATCCAGGACCTCAACCCCAAGGGTGCCTGCGGCAACGCTGCCGGGGCAACGGCCGAAATTGGCGAGCGACTGCTCGACCATGCAGCCCGCGGCTTTGCGGCACTGCTAACCGATGTTGCCCGTCATCCCGGTTTCCAAAATGGCTGATGTAATCGGGCGCACGAAGCTTTATATGGTCTTGCACAATCTGGAGCCCAATCCGTGACCGAAGCTGCCAACCCCGTTCCCGTTACCGTCCTGACCGGCTACCTCGGTTCCGGCAAGACAACCCTGCTCAACCGCATATTGTCCGAGGATCACGGCAAGCGCTATGCCGTCATCGTCAACGAGTTCGGCGAGATCGGTATTGATAATGAGCTGATTGTCGAATCCGACGAGGAAATTTACGAAATGAACAACGGCTGCGTCTGTTGCACGGTGCGCGGCGACCTGATCCGTGTCGTTGAAGGCCTGATGCGCAGGCCAGGACGCTTCGACGCCATATTGGTCGAAACCACCGGC
>JAHEGF010000207.1 GCA_024645155.1 Phyllobacteriaceae bacterium
GGTAGCACCCGAATTCGAAAGCGCCTCTACCGCATTGGTGAAATCGGAGGCTGCAACAGCTTGCGTTGCCAGACCGGTTTTCAGCGCATCGCCCCAACCGACACGTCTACCGGTCAACGCCATATACAGTCCGTATTCGCCCGGTAGCCGCGGCAGAAAATAGCTTCCGCCAACATCGGGGAAAAAGCCGATACCGACCTCGGGCATCGCAAAACCAGCGTTTTCGCTGAAAACCCGGTGCGATCCATGGACCGAAATACCCGCTCCACCACCCATCACTATGCCGTCATACATCGATACTATCGGTTTGGAGTAGCGTTCGATATATGCGTTGGTCCGGTATTCGTCAGCAAAGAAGCCGAAGGGCGGATTGCCGGCCCGGCCCGCCTTGTAAATCTCGACGATATCGCCGCCGGCGCTGAATGCCCTGCCCTGCCCGACTATGATCACACGCTCGATATCGCGGTCATTTTCCCATGCACGGAGTGCTTTTTCGATAGCCAGCAACATGACGTAGGTAAGCGCATTCAGTGCTTCCGGGCGATGCAACGTGATTAACCCTGCAACGCCTTGCCGTTGAAAGCTGACTTCTCCCTCACCGCCAAAATCTTCGATCATGCGCATCAAATTTCCCCGTAGATTGCCGCGCGGACGATTACGAAGATGGTCAGGGATAGTCAACGGCGCAGTTGCCGCAGGTTCTGGCATCAACCGCAGAGGCGTGATAGATGACACGCCGGTTTTATCGAATGAATGACGGGTGCAGGTCAAATGGCGCGTAGCGTGGACGAGATTACCGGAGGCCACAGGTTCAGGCGTTTGCGCAAGTCCGACTGGGTCCGCAGACTGGTGCGGGAAAACACACTGACACCGGACGATCTGATCTGGCCGGTTTTCGTGGTCGCTGGAAAGAATATCGAAGAACCGGTTGCAGCTATGCCCGGCGTGTCCCGCTATTCGCCCGACCGCCTTGCCAAACAGGCAAAACGCGCTGCCAGCCTTGGAATTCCGGCAATTGCGACTTTCGCCTATATCAGCCCCGAACTGAAAGACGAAACCGGGTCACATGTGCTTCATCCCGACAACATCGTCAACCAGGCGACACGGGCCTTAAAGGATGCGGTTCCGGACATCGGGATCATAACGGACGTTGCGCTTGATCCGTTCACGTCGCATGGCCATGACGGTGTTTTGCGTAACGGTATCATAGTCAACGATGAAACCGTCGATATTCTCGCCGAAGCTGCTGTCATACAAGCGGAAGCCGGTGCCGATGTCATTGCACCTTCAGACATGATGGACGGCCGTATCGGGGCGATCCGCGACGCGCTGGACGCCAGCGGATTGAACGATATTGCAATCATGTCCTATGCGACAAAATTCGCCTCCGCATTTTATGGTCCCTATCGGGAAGCGGTCGGTACGCTTGATCTTTTGAAGGGCGACAAGAAAACCTACTACATTGATCCCGCAAATGCCGATGAAGCAGTACGTGAAGCGGAACAGGACATCACCGAAGGCGCAGACATGATAATGGTCAAGCCGGGAATGCCCTATCTCGACATCGTGCGTCTTTTGAAAGACACGTTTGCCATGCCGACCTATGCCTACCAGGTATCCGGCGAATACTCGATGATCAAAGCTGCGTCTGCCAATGGGTGGATCGATGGCGAGCGCGCCATGATGGAAAGCCTCATTGCCTTCAAACGGGCCGGCTGCGATGGGGTATTGACCTATTTTGCGCCAGAAGCCGCCGAACTGCTTAACGGCTGACCGCTTGAATTCCGGACCGATTGAGCCCATTTCCGTGACAGTATTTCACTGGAAAGAGATAATATGGGCATGACGGAAGCATCGGCTGTGATTGATTCTGCAGCGAGTTTCGATGATTGGCGCCTGTATGAAGGGGTTCGCACACGCCGTGTGATGGCTTTTTGCATCGACTATTTTTTTATTGCGCTGCTGACGATACCGGCTGCCATTATCGTTGCAATTATAGGATTTGTGACCTTCGGGCTGGCATGGCTGGCATTTGTGTTTTTGGCACCAGCCATTGCGCTCACCTATTTTTCGTGGACGCTTGGGGGGCCGTCGCAAGCCACTCCGGGCATGAAGTTGACCGGGATCCACATGGAACGGCTGGATCATCGTTCTATCGACTGGGTGCTTGCAATCGTTCATACCGTACTGTTTTGGGCCGGCAATGCAATCCTGACACCGTTGATCCTGGCGGCTACCCTGATTCTCGACCGCAAGCGGACCGTGCATGACCTGTTGCTTGGTACCGTCGTTGTGCGCAGTGGCCTCAGTGCCGAAAACCGGCAATAACCTTAATACGCCGTTCTACAGCAATTCATTTCTCCACAACCGGCATCTGAAGGACAATCAATCCTTCGCGCGCGACACCAACCGCTGTAATGTTGTACAACTGTAGCTGCTGGTTTGGATGGCAATGGCCGATTTTCATATTTGGGCGACCTTTGTAATCATTGGCGTGACGGTTGTCGGTTATGTCAGCGAACGCTGGTCATTGGAGGCCGTCGCTGTGGCGAGCCTTGCCGCCTTTCTGGCGCTGTTTTCCTTTGCGCCTTTTACACCGCCTGGCGGTAAAGCCATTTCCCCAGAACTGCTCATTTCCGGCTTTTCCAATCCGGCATTGGCCACGGTTTTGGCACTGCTGATCGTCGGTCAAGGCCTATTTGCCACAGATGCCATGGACCGGCCGGCACGAATGGTTTCCAAACTGGGCGGTCAAAACGGTACAGCGGCGTTGACGATTACGCTGATTACAGCCGCGATATTGAGCGGATTCTTGAACAACACCCCTGTGGTGGTCATTTTCATTCCGATACTGACCGTTCTTTGCGCGCAAAGAAACTTTGCCGTTACCAAGGCTCTCATGCCGCTTTCCTTCCTGTCGATTCTTGGCGGCATGACCACATTGATCGGCTCTTCAACAAATCTCCTGGTCGCTGGTGTCGCGGCCGAATACGGCGAAAAGCTCGATTTCTTTTCCATAACGGTGCCCGGGACAATACTGCTGGTGGTCGGTAGTCTCTATGTGCTTCTCATCATGCCGCATATTCTGGGGGAACGCGACAAAACGCGCACTTCCGACGCCCAACGATCTTCCGGATCCCAGTTCATCGGCGAAATCGTCATAACCGCCAATCATCCCTTCAATGGCGAAACATCACGAGGTGGTCTGTTTCCGAACCTGAAGGAACTGATGCCCCGTCTGGTGATCAGGCGTGGCGTGAGTTTTTATCCGCCGTTTGATGAAATTACGCTGTCTGAAGGCGATCGCCTTGTCATAACTTCGACACGGCGTGTCTTCATGCGGGCGCTTGCATTGGGTTCCGCCTCGGTTTCTGCCGGATCGGATGGCGATACGAGTAGTGCGTCTGATGAAAACAGTCCCGCCCCCGGCCCGGGCTATCATCTCGCCGACGCTGTTATCGCGCCCGGGTCGCGGCATTCGGGCAGGACGATCAAGAATGCCGGCTTCGAAACCATGTACGGGCTCGATGTCATCGGTATTCAGCGGAAGAACCGCATGGGCCGGTTGCCGATGCGAGAAATCAGGCTCGAACCCGGCGACACCCTGCTCGTGGGCGGAACCGATGAACAATTGCGTAACATGCGCGATTCACACGACCTGCTTCTGCTCGAATGGTCGGCCGAAGCCGTGCCGCAGACGCGCAAGGCGTGGATCGCCTTTCTCATTTTCGCCGGCATTGTCATCTCGGCTGCCAGCGGCATGGTGCCGATCGCAGCCACTGCTATAATCGGCGCATTCGCCATGATCGCCACCGGGTGTCTGACCTTGCAACAAGCGGCTCGCGCTTTCGAACGGCAGATATTTCTGCTTGTTGGCGCCTCGATTGCCGCGGCCATAGCACTGGAACGCACCGGCGGCGCGAAACTGATTGCAGACACGGCGGTTACGGCAATGGAGGGTTCCAGCCCGGCTCTCATATTGAGCGGCATGTTCGCACTGGTGGCGGTGCTGACCAACCTTTTGTCAAATAATGCAACTGCCGTTTTGTTCACACCGATAGCCATTGGCATTGCCGACGGCATTGGCGCACCGCGAGAAGCATTCATAGCAGCAGTCATTTTTGCCGCGAATGCGTCGTTTGCAACGCCGATCGGGTACCAGACCAACCTTCTGGTGATGGGTCCCGGGCGCTATACGTTCTCGTCGTTCGTGAAGGCGGGAGCGCCACTGGTGGTCATTATCTGGTTGACGTTTTCAATTGTTGGGCCATGGTATTATGGTATCGGATAATTCCAACTGGCGTTGTGCCCTTCGATAAACCGCGCTTAACCCATGACCAAGCACACCACCGAATCCCCGCAGTTTTTTTTGACGGCACCGTCACCATGCCCTTATCTTGATGGTGAAAACGAGCGTAAAGTGTTCACGCACCTGGTCGGTGACAAGGCCCCGGAGTTGAATGACCTTCTGACGCAGGGCGGGTTCAGGCGTTCGCAAAACATCGCCTATCGCCCAGCATGTGAAACCTGCAGGGCTTGCGTGTCGGTCCGCGTGCTAGCAGGCGAATTCAGCCCGTCGCGCAATATGCAACGGATTCAGCAACGCAACAGTGACCTTATCGGCACCGTAGACGGAGCACAGCCAAGTACCGAACAATACAGCTTGTTCCGCCGGTATCTTGATGCGCGGCACAATGACGGCGGCATGTCGGACATGACAATGCTGGACTATGCGATGATGGTTGAAGACACCCACGTTAACACCGAAGTAATCGAGTATCGCAGACGCAGTGCCGACAGTTTCTTTACCGGCAAAGGCGAAGGCCCCCTGATCGCGGTTGCACTGTGCGACCGGATGGCCGACGGTTTTTCGCTTGTCTATTCGTTCTTCGATCCGCAAGAAAAAAGCAGGTCCCTGGGCACCTTCATGATTCTGGACCACGTGGAGCGGGCACGTCAGGCGGGCTTGCCCCACGTGTATCTGGGCTACTGGGTAAACGGATCTAGGAAGATGGAATACAAGGTCCGTTTCCTTCCCCAGGAACATCTTGGCCCCAAGGGTTGGGAGCGCTTCGAATGACCGTATTTGAGGCGTGACTATCAGGACAGCTCAAGAGACCGTTAGCGAACATCAAAAAGGTTTGCTAATAACGGCGATTGGCGGGCTAGTCCTGACAGTCGATATTCCCCTTATCAAACTTGGCAGCGGAGAACCCTGGTCGATCCTTTTGATCAGAAGCGGCTCGACACTGGCTGTAACGCTTATCGTGTGGAGTTTCCTGAGCCTTAGGGCCGGACGTGTCATTCCATTCCTGCCCGGGAAAACCGGTGTCGTTGTCGCAGCACTCTATGGCCTGTCGGCGATGTCCTTCATGGCCGCGGTTTTCCAGACATCAACCGCCAATCTCGTGTTTATTTTAGCATTCAATCCGATGTTTGCGGCCTTGTTGGCCTGGATATTCATGCGGGAAGTGCCGCGGCGGGCAACTCTTGCCGCAATGGTCCTGATGGTTGCCGGCGTGTTGATCATCGTCGGTGACGGAATTTCCAGCGGGCATCTGCTCGGGGACCTGCTTGCGCTTTTTTCGGCATTGTTCATTGCGTCAGCCATAACGATTACGCGAGCCAGCGGCCGGGATATGGGATTTGCCGCACTTGGGGCGGCGGTTCTGCCATTTTTGGCGGCGGTCATCATGGTCTGGCAGACCGGTTACAGGATCGATGTTCCCGGATGGATCCTGTTTAACGGCATGGTGATCATGCCGCTTTCGTTCTTTTGCCTAGCGATCGGACCGAAATACATTTCGGGGCCGGAAGTTGCGATGTTCTATCTGCTCGAAACCGTTCTCGCTCCGGTCTGGGTGTGGCTGATATTCGCCGAGGTGCCAAGTGAACGGAGCATGATCGGTGGTACCATTCTCATTGTGACACTGACCGTCCATTCGCTGTGGCAATTGCATGCGAACCGGCGGCGGCGCAGTGCCATCGCGGTCCGTCATCCGGTTTGAATCCTTATTCAGCCGCCA
>JAHEGF010000208.1 GCA_024645155.1 Phyllobacteriaceae bacterium
ATCCGGTGGATTTGATCAGGTTCAGTTAAATCTGTGCAACACCGGTCAATGAAAGGGGCGATCCATTGATGATGGATGCGGCTTATTTCGGCATAAAGACTTTGGGTCTGCTCAGCCGGGGGAACCTTTAGCTCCAAAATCTGGCGCTTGATTAGATGTCTTTGTACGACCATAGACGAATATTCGCTGGGGCTTACCGTTTTCAAGAAAACGGGCGGCCGTTCTCATTGATCCGTCGTCAAATCGACTCTTACACTTACGGACAACCACGGATAACAAACAACTGAGTGCAGACGTCAAGCGGAGTCGAAGGAATTCAGAACTTCCAAAACTACGCGTTAAATGCCGGTGTTTACCATAACAGGCAACTGCACCACCCGCTCAACCGCAATACCTGCTTCCCCCGGCCGCGTAACGATCATCTCGAAGGTGGTGTCCCGGCTAAGAGGTTCCGTAATAAACACGATGTCCGAACCGTTGCCGTTGCGGGCCTTTTTCACGGGCGCTCCCTTGAGCGTGAGTTGATATCTGTCACCCGCCTTGCTGGCAAGCACCAGAATTCGGGCTGTACTACCGGAATTGACTGTGGCCTGTTCCGGCCGGATTTCCGGCAGCACCCCGATTTGGGCAGTCACATCAAGCGGTGTTTTGACACGCGTCTGGGCCTTGACAGCCCGAATGTACAAGATGCTGTCGGTCTTCAGCGGCCCCGTCTCCAGAATGGGCGGCTGGGGGACGATCTTGGCCGGATCGTCCGTATCGCCGACACTGCCGGCTGGTGGGGTCGCCGTCACGACGACATCGATTCCGAGTTTGAGTTGATTCAGGCCCTTATTCTGCGATTCGTCGCGATCGTCACGCTTGTGGAAATATGCCGGTAAACCCAGGTCTTTGCCCTGCTGGGTGCGGCGAAAGTAATAAAATACACCCGGCTGGCCGTTTACGACCCGGATCGTACCGCTGGTTTTGTCGCCTTGAACCGGCACCGTCAACCTCAACGCCGGAGCCGGATCAGGGCGTACCAACACTAAAGCTGTCGATTTAAGTTGGATTGCGGACGGAATAATCCGGACCACCTGCTCTTTTTCTTTGACCGTATGATTCTTGAGCGCCTGGCTAATAATTAGACTGTCGTCGGTCAGAGATTTGACACTAAAATTCAGATCGCCCCCGTTGCCCGGCCGCGATTCTGCCAATGGCGTATAGCCCTCCTGCTCCTGCCAGGCCTCAGGTCGTTCAGTCTTGGCAACCTGAACAACCGGCTCACCAGGTACAGGAACTTTAATTACCTCAGATGCATTAACTGAGCGGTGCACATAATCGCGGTCGGCCACGCTACGGACATACAACCGGTAAACGGCACTTTCCTGCGTTTCGGCAATCTTGAGGGTTGCGTCCTGCCCGTGGTCAATAATGGCGGCCGGGACAACGACGATTGGAAGATCAGGATTGGCCCTGACTTTTAAAGGCAGCACCACCTCCAGAAGTTTCGTGTCTTCTGGCAGGTCTTCACCGGGATCGAAGGTTTTGGTGGCCCGGATCCGAATGTCGGTATCCTCGTGGACCGCATGGCTTTGCAGCAAGATGTCCCGGCGGGTTCCACGGACCGGCTCGTCGGATAACGCCACTTCCTCGGATTCCGAATTGCCATTTTTTTTCTTCAAAGCAACCAGCTGGTAATCGACACCTTCCTGGCTGGTTTTGAGTTTGACGTTAACCCTGGCGCCGTAGTCGATGATACGTGGGTCCGTGGCCGCGGGGGACTCGATGGTGGGGTCCAGCAATTCAGCGTCCATAATTTCAGCCTGCAAAAAGACATCCAGACCCACTTTCACCGTCGCCGTCCGGTGCAGAAAGGTAATACTTTCCGGATCGGGTATTGCCGTGCGGATCTTGGCCGCGCGGATCTTGTAAGTGACCTCTTCCGCGATAGCAGGCGTTTCCAGAATCAGGGTCTCCCCGTTGCCCTTGGATTCGGCCGGTACACCCGCTGCACGAAGAACCGGTTGACCGTCTTTTGTGTATAAACTGTAGAGAACATCCGACTGGGTGATTTCAATTGAGATTTTCGCTGATGCGTTAAACGACACCTTCAGAAGCTCTTCGGTTAGGTCCAAATCCCTCAAGGGATATGTTTTGCCGATTCCTAAAATATCGATTAATCGATCGCGGGCGGCGCGCATATGTTTGTGGCTGGATTCAGGCATTTTCTTTATCACATTCAGGTGGTCCAATATCGGCGTCTTTTTTCGACCCATGATTGGTAGAATTTTTCAAATTCCGATAGGGCTTCTCTAGTCAGCCAATGAATATAGGGCGTCAGGTGAGCCGGCGTTTCATCCCTGACGGTTTGTTCGACAAAGCGTCGAAAACGAGTTTTTTTTGCTTCATATGCTTCTTTCGAATGCATCTTTTCCGGACCCGTCATGCCTGCTAAATCCGGCCGCGGCAAACGGGCGTCCCAGTCTCTGGGAAAAATAAAACTCAGCTGCAGCGAATACGGGTCTCTGGAGTGTACGTGCTTCAGAAACGGAAGCAACTGCTCAAAGTCCTTTATTACGGGCCGCAACAGAATATGCTCGACAAGGTAGAAAACTTCTCCCTGGGCTTCCATCAACCCCAGCTTGAGACGAATTCGTTTTTCCAATCCGGAGACGTTTTCCCGCGACCATGGCTGCAGGTAGTTGAAAGCCGTGCCCCTGGCGCTGCTGACAGCCGGATACTGCTTCAGATAAGCCTGCTTGTCTTGAATCATCTTCTCAGCCGGATCGATGCCCTTGGGCATCGCCTCGAAAAGGAAAAGAGAATAATCGGTGAATTGCTCGGCAAACTGGGCCAGCAGGTGATTGAGAAAACGGTTTTTGCGATCCAGGGAAGTTTGGGGCCCCACCAGTTTATCCATGATAGCCTGCACCCTGTCGGCCTGTTCTTCCGGCTTCTTATCGCATATCTCATCCAATCCGAGAGTTTTGTCTGCAATCGATTGGGTAAAATAAGTGCCGGGGTTGCTGCTGTTGAAGGTGAAAAGATCTTTGACGTGCGCCAGTTGGGCAAAATAATTGGTCAGTAATTGGTCAAAAAACATCAGGTATGCTTTGAGTTGTTTGGATCGCCCCTGACGTTGGGCGGACGCCGAAGCCGGCAGGCCCATTTCACCGATGCCAAAGCAGGTTGGAAATTGATGCTGGATGGAATAATAGTTGGAAATGTTGCGATCACGGCCCGGTGGCGGAATCAAATCGCGTTCGGCGGGTTCCAATTGACGAAAAATTGCCTTCAGCTTCAGGCGATCAAAGTACTTCCTTCTGACTTTTGCAAGATCCACACTTGCAACCAACTGATCTTTTTCCAGTATGAAATTTGATTGATCCAGATCGAGCACCGGCACTCCATCATCGGGTACTTTCAGAGACCAGGCATCCTTCTGTTTTCCCATCGACATCCTGATATCTCTGACGGCCCGGACACCGTCGACCTCCATGATTGACTGAATCAGATCGGAGGTATAGATAAATGTTCGTCTTTGTGCCCGACGCAGAGCTTCGGAATCGATAAATCCGTGCTCGAGCTGCGGCCCGTCGAAAATCCGGTCTGTAGGCACTCCAATCTTGCGCAGTTCACCGACGGTGGCGAATGGCACCCGGGGAGAAAAATAATTCGATATCTTTTCATAGATGTTTGAAAGAACCGCTTCGGTATCGTCAACCGGTCCGATCGCGATCCGGGCGGTCAGTATAACATCTTTCGTTTTCAAAATATCTATACTTTCAAAATCTTCGCACAACGGACGGTTGGCATGCAACCTTCGCACCGCCTCCTGTTTCACGATGGTACCGTCGATATCGGCCAGATCGGATGTTTCGATCAACACCCGGTAGAGTCCTTTCAGCCGAATCGGCTCTGAGACCAGCGACTCGGCCTGCAGGCTGAGCACCTGCCTGCCTTCATGATAATACAGGGGTATCGACGGGTTGTCGACTTTCTCGATCCAGGCATTTTTGACACCGGCCACATCGATTACCAGTTTGCGCAGGTCATCGAGGGTTACCGGCTGGGTCGTCATGATTCGGGCCGGAGTGTAAAGACCCTCGTAAGGGTCGGTTCCGTTCGTTGCGAGCAGATCAGGCAGTTCGTAAGCTATCCGATATCCCAAATCGGTGATCGCATAACACAGCTGCTCCAGGATGGTAATACCCGGGTCATGAGCATTGAAGTCCGTCCACTGCAGACCGGCCTTGGCCATCTCCTGCAGGTAGCGAATGCCCTCCTGCCGCAGGTAATCATAATCCATGGCAGGGTGGTCGGGTGGATTCGTGGGAAGCATAAATGACGCATTCATATGAGTTCTTTTTTCACCTCAAAGACCCTCCCGAATTGATTCAAAAATCAATAGGAACGATTCAATATTTGTCTTAGATTATCTCGCCCGGAAGGTAATGCCATCCAAGGAGACCCAACCCTTGTTGTACGCTATCCCCCAGACTCTGCCGTCCGCTAAGACATCCACACGCCCCGCGGCATTGGGATGTGTCGACACCACGTGTAACTCTCTACGCAAAGGTCTGCAGTCGGCCGGAAGCGTTCCCATGTGATTACCAGTACCGTTTTTGATCAGACCTCGTAAATGGACAATTCCCATCTTATCTTTGAAATATTCCGCCGAATTGTAGCCAGCTCCATAATTAACCCAATTGCTTGCCCTAGGCAGGGACTTCCAGCCATCCTGACGAAGGATTCCCGCATTGGTATCAAAATGAAACTTGATGCTACTGTTCATATCTCGTATATACAGGTTGTCATCGACCGTTATGTAAACCTGACCTCCAAAACGATAAAACGAGCCATCGGCTTCCAGGTGGGTAGCTCTGCTGCCGTGAAGAAAAAGTCCCTCTCTGGTACAAATCTGACCTACTACCTCTAATGCATGGTTCGGATTGCTCGTTCCAATGCCGACGTTGCCATTGTTCAGCAATGTTAGAACCGTCTTTCCATTAAAATTACGGATACCGTTGTGCGGGTTGCCGTTGTTATTGGTGCTGAAACCAAAATCCAAAAAGTGCGAGTTCCGCCCGGAAGTACCCATCACCCACTGTTTGATAGTGGTTCCCGTATCTGCGTCATAACTCCCCAATCTGATTGTCGGCCCGTGGGTTATATTGTTGATTCTGCTGAACAAAGTCAGCTCCGGATATTGACCCGTAATAGCCAGACCGGGTCGGCGGCTCTCGCTTAAAATGGGCGCGCTGATCGACGCCTGTTGGATGTGCAGCTGTTTGGCCGGTGCAGCGGTCCCGATACCCAGGTAACCGTTGCCGGCCAGTGTCATTTTGTCCACATTGGCAATTCTGAACCGGATGTCGAGCGGAGAGTTCAAATGCGTCCGTCCGACGGCATTGTGCCCGGCGTCCTGCAGAAGCGCGTAATTTCTATTATCCGCCTGGTTCAAGGTGCTGGTCCCGATTAGTACGTATCTTGCGTCGGCCGGCCAATCGCCGATGGTAAGGGCACCTGATCTAATCCGCCCATTGACATGCAGTGTTTCTGCCGGGCTGATGGTTCGAATGCCGACATTGCCGTTGCTGCGGTCGAGGAATAGCCGGTTGTTGCCTTCACCATCGCTGATGTTGAATCCCGGTCTGGCCGTGGCGGGCTTGGCCGGATCGCTGCGCGGATTCAAGGTGACTACCCAACTGGGCTTGTCGTCAGCGAAGCTCCGATAAAGGTTGAGAACTTTTTTCTGGGTGCTGTCATCTCCTAAGGCTTCGATACTCAATGGATTGCCCGGCGACTTGGCGATGCCGTCCTCTTTCTGGTTCAGTACGGCATCGATGAAATCGATAAAATCGCTTTCAGTGGGAATCGCGTTTTTAACAAAATAGGATTTTAGTTCTGTGCGGTCTCTAACACTTATTTCCATGACATTGTCCTTTCGATTGTCCGGTTAGTCCTTTAATCGCAACCGATTAGTGTCCATTCGATAATGGTAT
>JAHEGF010000209.1 GCA_024645155.1 Phyllobacteriaceae bacterium
CGTTGATGGCGGGAAACGGCAGCAAGCCCTTTTTTTGCAGCTGGTATAGCCGGTTGACGCCGGTCGTGGTTTCTTCCGTCACGCCTTTGATCGAGTCGCGATTGCGCGCGAAAAACCCGGGGGTAGCGGCCATCCGTTTTTTTATCTGTGCGAAGAGGATTTCCTCTTCCTCGTTGCCGGGCCTGGAAAGAACATCCTCGCCGGCCTCGGCGCGTGCACCGATCAGGATGTACATGGTGGCGTCGCCGCCATCATCGAGAATCATGTTTGTCGGTTCGCCATCAGCCCACTGAAAAATCTGATCCGTGTAACTCCAGTATTCTTCCAGCGTTTCGCCCTTGATCGCAAAGACCGGCGTGCCGGTTGCAGCGATTGCCGCGGCCGCATGATCCTGTGTGGAAAAAATGTTGCACGATGCCCAACGAACATCCGCGCCGAGCGCTTTCAACGTTTCGATCAGGACAGCGGTCTGGATTGTCATGTGCAACGATCCGGAAATACGCGCACCCTTCAGCGGCTGCGCCTCACCGAATTCCTCGCGGCAGGCCATCAGCCCGGGCATCTCGGTTTCGGCAATATCGATTTCCTTGCGTCCCCATTCGGCCAGCGAGATATCGGCGACGATGGATGTGTTTGTGTCGGACATTTGTGTATTTCCCTGAATTGTGTGTCGGCAGCCCACCGGTCAAAAACGGCATGGGCAAAAAATCAGGCCACCTCATATCAGGTACGGGCACGACAAACAACAACATATAAAGAAATCTTTATCTCCGTATATCCCGATATGGCCGGACCGGGAATTGACCCGGATTCAGGTATCTTCGCCAAACCGTGTGGCAACCAGCGCCTCAAGCGCATCGAGTACCACGTCAGCATCCGGCCCCCTGGCGCTCACCCTGATCGTGCACCCCGGACTCGCGGCGAGCATCATGAGGCCCATGATCGAACCGCCGCCGACAGTCGTTCCGTCCCTTTCCACTTCGACTTGGGCATCATGGCTGCTGACGATCTTGACAAATTTTGCCGACGCCCTGGCGTGCAGGCCACGCTTGTTGACTATCTCAAACTCTCGGCTTTTTTCTTTGCGCGGGGAGTTGGTGGTCAATTGCGTCACTTGGCGCTGAGAAGCCTTGAGGCAACATTAATGTATTTCCGGCCGGCGTTTTGCGCATCTTCGACCGCTGTGGCCATGTCATCGCTAACACGCGCCGATGACAATTTGATCAACATCGGAAGGTTCATACCGGCAATGACTTCTATGCGGCCAGATTCCATGACCGAAATGGCGAGATTGGATGGTGTGCCGCCAAACATGTCGGTCAAAATGATGACACCAGAACCGGTATCGACGGTTGCAACGGCATCAACGATATCACGGCGGCGCTGTTCCATGTCGTCTTCGGCACCGATGGCAACCGTTTCGAAGTTTTCCTGCGGGCCAACCACGTGCTCCACCGCGTGGCGAAATTCTTCCGCAAGCTGTCCATGGGTCACGAGTACAATGCCAATCATGTCAGATGGCTCCGGCCGGCCTGCGACGGATAATCATGCGAAAACCTGTTTTTGCCCACCAACCGGGCCCGATTACTGACGAACCGGCCTATCATGTCATTGCGAGCGCGGTTGGCAAGAGTAAATCGCTCTACGGCCGGTTATTAGCCGCGGCAAATCGACCAATCCCGAGCCGGCAGAGGATCGCAACGGCGTTTTCACACGCCCGGTTCTGACACAGTTTCAGGCTGGGCACGGTAACGCCTGCAATCTTTGTCACCATATCCGCGCGTTCCGGCATTCGCGGTATCTCACCTACCGGCAGTAATTCGATCCAAAGGTGAAGGACAGCAGCCGGCTCATGGGGCAAAGAGGCGATTCCGGCGCCGCGCAGCTCTATCTTTCCGGCAATTTCTCCCGGAGCCCTGCATACCAGGCGGGTTCCGCGCGGGTGCAGCCACATCTGATCGTCGGCAACCAGGCGGGCAAATGTTCCGGCGGCGCCTGTCCGTTCAATTAGTTGCAGCGCCAGTCCGGTCTTGCCACTGCCAGCAGAACCGGTGATCGCAATGCCGCGGTCGCCGATAATCAGGCAGGTGCCATGATGGTTTTGCCTTCGGCCCTTTTCATTACCGGAAATTTCAGCCATCGGCGGGGAGCGTGACGACGAACCTGGCACCGCGAATATCACCGGGTTTGGTGCCGGCGATGTTTTCGGCGCGCAGCGTGCCGCCATGGGCCTCTATGATCTGCCTGCTGATCGACAGGCCAAGGCCGGAATTCTGGCCAAAAGCCTCCTCCGATGGCCGATCCGTGTAAAACCGCTCGAAGATGCGGTCGATATTTTCCGCCTTTATTCCAGGCCCATTGTCTTCGACCGTTACAATTATTCGCTTACCCTTGCGGGCAAGATGCATCACGATCTGGCCGGTATCCGGAGCAACAAAAGAGCGGGCATTTTCAACCAGGTTGGAAAACACCTGCCCGATGCGCAGATCATGGCCCTGAATGAAAAAGCGCCGGCTCCTACCGTCCTTCTTGTCAACAGCCAGTTCAATTTTGACCGGCTTGCGGCGGCGTGTTGTCTGACGCGTCGTTGAGACAATCTCATCAAGCAGTTTTTCCAGGTCAAAGCGCGCTGCATCCTCGCGGTTGAGTTCAGCGTCGAGCCGCGAGGCATCCGAAATGTCTGAAATCAGGCGGTCGAGCCGGCGCACGTCATGTTCTATTACGGCAAGCAGGCGCTTTCGCGACTCTTCGGATTTTGCGACCGGCAATGTTTCGACCGCGCTTCTCAGCGATGTCAGCGGGTTTTTCAGTTCATGGGCAACATCGGCAGCAAAGCGTTCGATCGCATCAATGCGGGCGTATAAAGCATTTGTCATGTCGCGAACGGCAACCGACAGGTTTCCGATCTCGTCATGGCGGTTGGAAAAATCTGGAATTTCCTCGCGTCCGCCAGTTCCCCGGCGAACCCGAACCGCTGCCGCCGATAGACGGCGGAGAGGATTTGCAATGGTTGAGGCGAGCAACAGGGACAGGATTGCCGTGACCAGCGCGGCGACTCCGAATACACGGAACACGGCCTTGCGCTCCTCATAGACAATGCGATCGATCTCGCCGCCCTGTGTCGACAGCATCAGGACACCAAGCACGGCACGAAATCGCTGGACGGGGACCGCGACCGAAACTATCAGCTCGCCTTTTTCGGAAACCTGTACGACGCTGCGCGGCTGTCCGGTCAGCGCACTCATCACTTCCGGATAGGCAACACCGCTGCCGCCCGGATGTTCCCGGTAGAGGGGCAGGCTGGTATTTCTGAAGAACGCGGCAAACCAGCTTTTCATCCGATCCTTGAAGCTCTGCGTCTGGCCGTCCACGGTAGGCAGATCGTAGCGCAGGATCTGGCCGCGTGAATAAAGGTGGCGCGAATCAAGGATGATGTTTGCATCACGGTCGTAAACGCGGGCGCGCGTCAGCGTCGGTGAAATCAGCCGCTTGAGGACCGGGGCGACGCGTTCGGGGTTGATCGGGAAATCGTAATTCTCAACCGAATCGGGGGACGGGGCCACGCTCTCACCGGCCTGCAGTTCAAGCAGTTTTTCCGGATCGATACGTATCGAATCGATCTCGATATCGGCCGATGCCGCAATGGCGCTGGCAATGATTTCGCCCTGGGTCATGAGGCTTTCAACGCGGGCATGAATAAGCCCGTCGCGAAACTGGTTCATGTAGAGGATGCCGAAAACGAGGACCCCGAGCGCGGCGAAATTCAATATCAGGATGCGGCGGGTCAGGCTCGAAAAGACGTGGTGGCCGATATAGTTGCGGATTGCGCGCAGCGATGCCATCACGCCGGATGGTTTCCGGTGCCGGGCATCACGCTTTTCCGTCATTTCTGTTTCCGCAACCATGTCATGGACCGCGGTGCGCGGGGCTTGGTTCAAACGCTTTAGCTCAAGCCTCGCGGAAGCGGTACCCCACTCCGTAAAGGGTTTCGATCATGTCGAAATCGTTATCGACAACCTTGAATTTCTTGCGCAAACGCTTGATGTGGCTGTCGATTGTGCGATCGTCAACATAGACCTGTTCGTCATAAGCCGCATCCATCAGCGAGTCACGGCTTTTCACGACGCCCGGCCGCTGAGCCAGGGCGTGAAGGATCAGAAATTCGGTAACCGTCAGCGTCACCGGCTGGTTCATCCAGGTGCAGGTATGGCGCTCCTGGTCCATGACCAACTGCCCGCGTTCCAGTGATTTGGTCTGCTGGCCATTGGGTTTGGCGGCCGCATCCCGGGCACCGGCGCGACGCAGCACCGCCCGGACGCGCTCGACAAGCAGGCGTTGCGAAAACGGCTTGCGGATGAAGTCGTCGGCGCCCATCTTCAAGCCGAACAGCTCGTCGATCTCGTCATCCTTCGACGTCAGGAAAATAACCGGCAGGTCGGATTTCTGGCGCAATCGGCGCAACAGTTCCATGCCGTCCATGCGCGGCATCTTGATGTCGAAGATGGCAAGATTTGGCGGGCGGGTTGTCAGGCCCTCCAGCGCCGACGTCCCGTCGGTATATGTTTCGACGCGATATCCTTCCGATTCCAGGGCAATGGAAACCGAGGTCAGAATATTGCGGTCGTCGTCGACGAGCGCGATCGTCGCCATGTCGAGCATCTCCTTCATTGGGCGTCCCTTTCCCTTGGTCGAGGAAAGGTGCTTGTGGCGGACAAATTAGGTACAAATTGTGGCACATCAGCGCGGTGATGTCACATTACGGGACGTTCATGTTCACAAACTGTGTCGGTATTTGTTTAGGTTAATTTCAATATTCGCAACATATAACCGATTTAATCCGCACCGACATTTTTTAAATCGATTAATCATTTGATTTCAATACTTTTTTCTGTTTGGGAGCGGGCTCAACTGATTCATGCCACCGGTAAAAATAAAAAAGGGAACACACAATCATGCTGGAACACGGCACGCATAACACTGCGCTTGGGATTGGCAATTCCGGAATTTCAACCGACGGCAACATCTATTACAACCTGACGCCGGCGGAGCTTTATGAACATGCGGTCAGGCGTGGCGAGGCCCAAATCACCGCCCATGGCGCACTTGTTGCCCGCACGGGTGCCCATACCGGGCGGTCTGCCAAAGACAAGTTTGTCGTTCGCACGGCCGAAACCGAACACCGTGTGTGGTGGGACAATAACGCACCGATGTCGCAGGAGGCTTTTGATGCGCTGCATGCGGATTTTATTATGCATGCCAAAAACCGGGACCTGTATGTTCAGGATCTCGTCGGCGGTGCCGACCGCGGCAATGCGCTGCCGACCAGAGTCATCACCGAGTATGCCTGGCATTCGCTTTTTATCCGTAACCTGCTAATCAGGCCGGACCGGAACAGCCTTGATGCTTTCGCACCGGATATGACCATTATCGACCTGCCGTCATTCAGCGCCGACCCGGCTCGCCATGGCAGCCGCAGCGGAACCGTCATAGCTGTCGATCTGACCCGGAAACTGGTGCTGATCGGTGGCACGTCCTATGCGGGCGAGATGAAAAAATCCGTCTTCACCATGCTGAACTACCTGTTGCCGGAAAAACAGGTAATGCCGATGCATTGCTCGGCCAATGCCGGTCCCGATGGCGATTCGGCGGTCTTCTTTGGTCTTTCGGGAACCGGAAAAACGACATTGTCTGCCGATCCGGCACGTACGCTGATCGGCGACGACGAACACGGTTGGGGCGCCGACGGAATTTTCAATTTCGAGGGCGGTTGCTATGCAAAGACCATCCGTCTGTCAGCTGATGCGGAGCCCGAGATCTTCTCGACAACAAGGCGATTCGGCACGGTGCTGGAGAATGTTGTCCTCGATGAGGACCGGATTCCCGATTTCGACGACGGCTCGCTGACCGAAAATACGCGCTGTGCCTATCCACTCGATTTCATTCCCAATGCGTCTGCAAGCGGCAAG
>JAHEGF010000024.1:0-14874 GCA_024645155.1 Phyllobacteriaceae bacterium
CGAGGGACGTCAGGGTAGTGATGGAGCCGTTCAGTATGAAGGGAAGGAATGTAAGAGTGGCCACCATCGCGTTTGGCAACAGGTGGCGGAAGATGATGGTGCGATTGCCCACGCCCAGTGCCCGGGCGGCGTTGACATATTCGAAATTGCGAGCGCGCAGGAATTCGGCACGCACGATTCCAACGAAACTCACCCAGGAAAAAAGCAGCATGATGCCAAGCAGGATCCAGAATCCCGGCGGAAGAATTGCAGCTATGATCAGCAGTATGTAGAGAACCGGCATCGACGACCAGATCTCGATAAAGCGCTGAAATACAAGATCGGTCCAGCCGCCGAAATACCCCTGAATGGCACCGGCCGACACACCGATTACAGCCGATGCCGAAGTCAGGATCAGGCCGAACAGAACCGATATGCGGAACCCGTAGATCGCACGGGCCAGAACGTCACGGGCGCCATCGTCGGTACCGAGCCAGTTCCAGTTGCCGCGATGGCAGCTCGGGTCATCGACACCGAGCGGGTAGCGCGAGCACCGCTCCTCCGCCGTGTACATCCAGGACGGTTTTGCCGGTGCAGCCTGGGGGATGTCATTATTGACCGTGCGGTAGGAATAGCGAACCGGTGGCCAGATCATCCAGCCATTGGCGTTGATTTCGTCGAGAATGACCGGGTCGCGATAGTCTGTCACGGCGAAGAAGCCGCCGAATTTTTCCTCCGGGTAGTCGACGACGACCGGAAACAGGATTTCGCCCTTGTAGGAGGCAATGATCGGTTTGTCGTTGGCGATGAATTCCGCAAACATCGACAGGATAAACAATGTCAGGAAAATCCACAGCGAGTAATAGCCGCGGCGGTTTTTCCTGAAGTTGCGCCAGCGCCTCTGGTTGAGTGGCGACAGCCACGGACGTTTGACAGGCGCATCCGCACTGCCGGCAGCGGAGGTGCCGTTCATCAGACATCCCTCCGCTCAAAATCGATGCGCGGATCAATCCAGGTATAGGTCAGATCCGATATTAGCGTGATGAAAAGGCCAAGCAGGGAAAGAATATAGAGATTGGCAAACACCACGGGGTAATCGCGGTCGAGGACGGATTTGAAACCGAGCAGCCCCAGTCCATCAAGCGAAAAAATGTTTTCGATGAGCAGGGAACCCGTAAAAAAAGCCGATATGAACGCGCCGGGAAATCCCGCAATCACGATCAGCATGGCGTTGCGGAAAACATGACCGTACAGAACCTGGCGTTCGGTCAGTCCCTTCGCGCGTGCCGTCATGACATATTGCTTGCGGATTTCATCGAGGAACGAGTTTTTGGTCAGCAATGTCGTGGTGGCAAATGCCGAAAGCACCATCGCGGTCAGCGGCAGTGTCAGATGCCAGAAATAGTCGACGATTTTTTCCGGCCACGACAGGCTGTCGAAATTTTCCGACGTCAGACCCTTCAAGGGAAACAGGTCCCAGAACGAACCACCCGCAAACAGCACAATCAAAAGGATCGCAAACAGGAATCCCGGTATGGCATAACCGACAATGATCACCCCGCTTGTCCAGATATCGAAGGCCGATCCGTCCTTGACGGCCTTTCGAATGCCGAGCGGGATTGAAATCCCGTAGGAAATGAACGTTATCCAAAGCCCGAGCGAGATCGATACAGGCATTTTTGAAATGATCAGGTCGATCACCGAAATGTCGCGGAAATAGCTGTTTCCGAAGTCGAACCGGAGGTAGTTCCACAGCATGTTGGCGAAGCGTTCCAGGGGCGGTTTGTCAAATCCGAACTGCTTTTCCAATTGCGCAATAAACTCCGGGTCAAGCCCCTGGGCCCCGCGATACTTGGAAGAGAACTCGCCGCTGCCGCCTTCCACACCCTGGTTCTGGTTGCTGAAATCTCCGCCACCGCCAGAAATACGGTCCGTTGCACTCCCCCCCTGTCCGGTGATTTTAGCGATCACCTGCTCGACCGGACCGCCGGGAGCAAACTGGATGACGGCAAAAGATATCGCCATGATCCCGAACAAGGTGGGGATCATCAACAGGATACGGCGGAGGATATAGGCACCCATCAGGCAACCATCCGTCGCATGAATTTCAAATGTCCGTCAGGATTTGCCAAGTGCCGCCGCTTTCCCTGCATCTACCCACCATAGCGTTTCGACCGGAAAGCCATAATCGGGCTTGGGTTCCTTGAAGCCGAACATATCCCAGTACGCCGCCCGGTGATTCGCTGCATGCCAATTTGGAATCCAGTCTCGCCTCGCGCGCAAGACCCGATCGAGAACCTTCATCGCCGTAACCAGCTCATTTCGGCTTTTTACCCGTCCGATTTCATCGATCAGCGCATCGACTGTAGCGTCCTTCGTGCCCGGAAAATTGCGCGAGCCTGGAATATCTGCTGCCTTGGACGAGAAAACGTTTTGCAGGTCCTCCATTGTGGGAGTGGCGGAAAACGAAAAGGCTGTTCCAACCAGATCGAAATCGAAATCGTTGACCCGCGCCTGAAACTGGGCTGGATCGACCAGCCGGATGGACGCATCGATCCCGATAATCCGCATATTTTCCATAAAAGGTGTATCTACCCGCACAAAAACCTCGCTGCGTACCAGTATCTCGACGGTCAGCCGTTCATCCTTGGCATTCGTCAAAAATCGCCCGCCCGCATCCGGCCGCTTCCATCCCGCATCCAGTAGCAGCGTGGTCGCGCGCCGAAGCAGCGCGCGGTCGCGACCGGAACCGTCGGAGACCGGCTGCATGAATGGCTCGCTGTCCAGGGATCCGGGCACAATACCGGGCAACCGCGCGATCAGGGCCCGTTCGTTTTGTGAAGGCGGGCCGTCGGCGCGGAATTCCGAAGTCTCGAACAATGACTGCGAACGCGTGTACGATCCGTAGAACATGTTCGTCCGGGTCCACTCAAAATCGAAACATAGACCAATGGCCTCTGTTACCCGGGGGTCCCTGAAACGTTCACGCCGCCGGTTTACAGCCCACGCCTGCATGGAGGGGCGAAGTTCCGAGGGAAACTCCCGTTTGATCACCTTGCCTTCAAGCAGCGCCGGAAATGCATACTCGGTCGCCCAGGTCTTCGATGTGAATTCCTGTCGATAGGTGACATCGCCCTTCTTGAAGGCCTCGAATGCTGCCTGACGCTCGCGATAGAAATCGATGCGCACCCGGTTAAAATTATGATGACCACGATTGACAGCCAGATCGCGGCCCCAGTAGCCGGAAACCCGCTCATACTTGATCATCTGGCCTGCCGAAAACTCAGCGACCCGGTACGGACCGGAACCAAGCGGCGCCGCCAGTTGGGAGCCATCAAATGGGTGCTTTGTAAAATGGGACTTCGCTAGGATCGGGAATTGGACGACATTGAGGATAGTCCGTTCCGACTGTTTGCCGGAAAACCGGAGGATAACAGTCTTGTCATCGGCCACGACAGCATCACTCAATTCCCCGAGCGGCAGCAGAAGCGACGGATGACCCCGGTCACGAAAGGTCAGGAAACTGAATGCCACGTCCGCCGCGGTTACATCGCTGCCATCATGGAAACGGGCTTCGTTGCGCAACCTGAACTCATAGCTGTTTCGGTCGGCCGAGATTTTTACCCATTCGGCAAGCAAACCGTAAACCGCATCGGGCTCATCCAGCGCACGAACCATTAAACTGTCAAAGCAGAGCTCCATGCGCGGAGGAGCGTCGCCCTTCGGCACAAAACTGTTCAGCGTATTGAAGGTCTGGACATTCTGATTGAACGCCCAGTTTGGCGGTGAGAAGTTGAAACGACCGCCTTTGGGCGCGTCAGGATTGGCATACTCGAAATGTTCGAAATCCGGACCGTATTTCAGCTCCCCGAAAGCGGACAGTCCGTGAAGCGGGGTCCCGGTCGGCAGTGCGGCAAATACTTTCGAGGGAATCGTTGCAATGGCGGAAGCGGCCATTACGGAACCGATAATCTGCCGCCGCGAAAACTGAGGTTGTCTCAAGCTCATTTTATCCGGGTAGCCTTTTCGGCATCGAACCACCAGATTTCGGGAAATCCGACTGAGTATTCCGGAAGTTTTTCCGGCCGGCCAAACCGGTCCCACCGGGCAATACGCTCAAACGGATAGTAGAACTGCGGAATGACGTACTCATTCCACAACAAGACCCGGTCGAGCGCACGGGTTGCGGCCACCAGGGTTTCGCGATCCTTGGCAAAGATGACTTCATCGATCAACCGGTCAACCGCTGGATCGTTGATACCCGCATAATTGCGCGACCCTTCGCGATCCGCCGATTGCGCCCCCCAATAGTTGCGCTGTTCATTGCCGGGCGACAGGGACTGTCCCCATCCTGCCGTGACCATGTCATATTCGAAGCTACGTAACCGGTTGATATATTGCGATGAATCGACCACCCGGTAGGTCAGTTCTATCCCGAGTTTCTGCAAGTTCTGTTTCCAGGGTAACACGAAACGCTCTGAACCGTCGCTGTGGTCCAGATATTCGATGGTGAACGGCTCCCCGGTTGCAGTGTTGACGAGCCTGCGCCCATCCAGTTCCCAGCCGGCCTGTTTGAGAAGGTCGAATGCGTCGCGCAAATTGTTGCGCAACTTTTGCGGATCGCCGGCAACGGGATTTTCGTATTCCTGCGTAAACACTTCCTGAGGAATGATGTCCTTGACGGTGTTGAGGATTTCAAGCTCGCGGCCGGATGGTAATCCGCTTGCGGCCAGATCGGTGCCGGCAAAGAAACTCTGGATCCGAAGATACTGGCCGAAAAACACGGTCCGCTTTGCGGTTTCATAGTCCCAGGCCAGGTTCAGAGCGCGGCGCACCCGCCGGTCCTTGAACTTGTCGCGGCGCAGATTAACGACGAAAGCTTGCATGACACCGCTGGCCTTGGTTGGAAACTCCTCAAGTATGACAAACCCCTTCTCGCGTGCCGGAAAGCGGTTTTTCTCGTAACCGGTTGCCCAGTTCTTTGCAGAATTCTCCCGGCGGTAATCAAATTGGTCACCCTTGAAGGCTTCGAGCATGACGGTGCTGTCGCGGTAGTATTCATAATTGATCTCGTTGAAATTATTGCGGCCGACATTGACGTTGAGATCGCGACCCCAATAGTTTTCGACACGGGCAAAAGTAATATTGCGTCCGGCCTCGAACCGATCGACGCGATACGGTCCCGAACCCAGCGGCGGTTCCAGGATTCGCCCTTCGATGCTGCGCTGTTTACCGTCAGGGTCCGTGCCTTCCCACCAGTGTTTCGGAAGCACGGTCAACTGCCCCATGATGTGCGGCAGTTCCCTGTTGTTCCTCACGTCGAAGGTAAAGGTCACTTCGCGTTCGCCGGTTTTTTCCGCTTTGACGACATTGCGGTAATAGAACCGCAAAGATGGATTGAGCTCCACGGACTTTTCGAAACTCCACACCACGTCTTCAACGGTCACCGGCTCGCCGTCATGCCATTTGGCAGCAGGATTGAGCCGGAAGCTGACCCACGAATCATCGGATGCATGTTTCGTGGCTTCGGCCAGCAAACCGTATTCGCCTGATATGTCCGCCTCGTCCAGGGCTCCGGTCATCAGTGTCTCGTAGACATGCTGAAGAAGACCGGTGGCGGGTTCGCCTTTGGGCAATATCGGATTGAAGCTGTCATAGGAGCCCTCGGCAGCCAGGCGCACTCTCCCGCCTATCGGGGCGTCAGGATTGACATAGTCGAACCTGGAAAAGCCGGCGGCATACCGTGGCTCACCGGTAAGCGATGTCGCATGCTTCCACCCGTCGTCGCTAGCAGCCGCCACGCCAGCCCAGATCATGCAGGAAAGCGCAATCATCCACAGCGTCGTCGCTTTGATAACCGGCATCCGTCTCTCCCTTTTTCCGTCGCAAATCATGCATACAGGCATTCACAGGAAAATGGCAGGGATGTGCTCCGATTTGCCGGCTTCTGCGAAACTTGATGAAAAAAAGCCGGACGCTTGCCCGGCTTATCTGTCGTTGTAATGGCAAAAGCTGCGAATTATTCAGTCTTTGCCGGAGCGGCCTCTTGTGATGCCTCCGGTAAAGGCGCCGGGCTGTCGGACAGCGACCGCAGATAGGCTATGAGATCGGCGCGATCTTCGTCCTTTTTCACGCCCGCAAATCCCATGGCAGTGCCCTTGATGTACTTCTTGGGCGCAAGCAGGAAATGGCTTAATTCGTCATAGGTCCAGGTTTTGCCGGCTCCGAATTCCTTGATCGCTGCGGAGTAGTTGAAACCGTCTGCACCTGCCATCGCGCGATTAACGATATTCCAGAGATTCGGGCCAACCTTGTTTGCACCACCGTTTTCAGCCGTATGGCAGGCAGCACATTTCTTGAATTGGCCCTGACCCGCTTCAGCGTTCGCACCGGCAAGCATCGGTCCGATCGATGCAAGCGCTTCGGCCTCGCCGGCAGCTTTCCCGCCACTGTCACCATCGGCCGCTGCCTCTATGACGAACCCCTCCTTGTCGGAATGGTGTTCGGAAAAAATCGCGTCGGAAGCGATGCTTATCGTCATCAGCACAAAGACTGTTCCGAGAAAGGCGCCCGCCAGTTTGGTTAGATCGGAAGAGTTCATCGCTGCACGACTCCATTGTTGCGATCAGATTTCAACTGCCCGACCGGGACAAACGAACCCGGTTTCCACAGTCGGTACGGTTCAGGTTTTAAGCCGGGCGGAAACTAGGTCTTTTGCTCTGCAGTTGCAACACCTATAAGAACCAACGCCGATGAGACCATTTGACACTGATTGCAAGCCCGGCAGAAGCGCCATCCACATATGAAAACAATCATACTCATCCCGGCACGCATGGAATCGACCCGCCTTCCGGGGAAACCTCTGGCCGATATCTGCGGTATTGCGATGATTGTCCGGGTGGCGATGCGCGCCGCTGATTCCAGGGCCGGGGACGTCGCAGTTGCCACGGACAGTGAGGATATCGCCCGAACGGTCCGCGATGCAGGATTTGAAGCGGTCATGACGCGCAGCGACCACCAAACGGGATCAGACCGGATTTTCGAGGCGTTGGAAAAAATCGACCCGCAGAAAACCTATGACACGGTGATCAACCTGCAAGGTGATCTGCCCGCAATTGATCCCCATTCAATAAAATCAGCCTTGCTGCCGCTTGATGTGCCTGGTGCGGATATCGCTACACTTGGTGTGGAAATCAGCGACGATGAGGAAAGAACCAACCCCAATGTGGTCAAGATCGTCGGCTCGCCGATCGGAAAAAATAGGTTGAAAGCACTTTATTTCACACGAGCCACCGCACCGTGGGGTGATGGACCGCTATATCACCATGTCGGGTTGTACGCCTATCGCCGCGAAGCGCTTGCCCGTTTTGTGAAGCTTTCGCCTTCGGTTCTCGAGAAACGCGAAAAACTGGAACAGCTGCGTGCATTGGAGGCCGGTATGTCTGTGCATGCAGAAATTGTGGACAGCGTGCCGGTTCCGGTGGATACACCGGCAGATCTCGAAAAGGCGCGGCAGATTTTGGCGGCAAACAAAGGGAACCGAACATGACCGCTGGCAAGATTGCATTCCAGGGCGAGCCTGGTGCCAATTCCGATACCGCGTGCAGAGATGTTTATCCGGATCTGACACCGGTACCCTGCTCTACATTCGAGGATGCATTTGTTGCAGTGGAATCCGGACGTGCGAAACTTGCCATGATCCCGATCGAAAACACCATCGCCGGCCGGGTCGCCGATATTCATCACCTGCTGCCCGAATCGCGCCTGCATATTGTCGGCGAATATTTTCTGCCAATACATTTCCAGTTGATGGTACTGCCCGGCGCGAAGTTGGAAGACATCAGGTCCGTTCACAGCCACATCCATGCATTGGGGCAGTGCCGCAAGGTGATCCGCAAGCACAAGTGGCGCGCAATGGTGGAGGGCGATACCGCGGGCGCTGCCCGTGTGGTCGCCGAGGAGGGCAAACGCGACCAGGCGGCGCTGGCCCCGCATCTTGCAGCCGAATTGTATGGTTTGGAAATTCTCGCGGAGAACGTCGAAGATCAGGACAACAACGTTACCCGTTTCGTTGTGCTGTCAAAAACCGCAAGTTGGAAACCGGCAAACACGCCAGGTACCATGACTATGACAACCTTCGTTTTCAGGGTGCGTAACATTCCGGCCGCGCTCTACAAGGCAATGGGCGGATTTGCGACAAACGGCGTTAACATGACCAAACTGGAAAGCTATCAGCTAGGTGGCAAATTCTATTCGACCCAGTTTTACGCGGACATTGAAGGGCATCCCGATGACCCTAACGTCAAGCTGGCCCTGGAGGAGTTGGAATTCTTTTCGGAAAATGTCCGTATCCTCGGCGTTTACCCGGCGCACCCATTCCGTGAAACGCAGGACAGTTGACGCATATTTTTGTTCAACCGGACTGCTCGGCCCAATTCTTGATCAAAACTGCGGCAATGGCACCGGGCGGCGGTACTGACAGACCATCCTTGTGGCTGCCATCGATCATCGAGCGGACTTCAGCTCGATCGAACCAGCGGCAGTCCTCCAGTTCGTCAAGATCGGGGTCGATTTGCTCCGTGAGAGCCTCGCCGTAACAGCCGATCATCAGCGAATAGGGGAACGGCCAGGGCTGACTGGCATGATAGGCCACCCGGCCAACGGTAATTCCGGATTCCTCCAGCGTTTCACGCCGTACTGCGTCTTCAAGCGTCTCGCCAGGTTCAACAAAACCCGCAAGGCACGAGTACATGCCCGGCCCGAAATGCGGACTGCGCCCGAGAACGCATTTGTCACCGCGGACCGACAGCATGATCGTAACCGGGTCTGTGCGCGGAAAAAGTTCGGCGCTGCATTTTGAGCATCGGCGCTTGTAGCCTCCCGCCTTCATCTGCGTATCACCGCCGCAGCGTCCGCAGTAGCGATGGCTGGCATGCCAAGCGATCAGAGCGGCACCTTGCGCCAGTTCGCCAAGCGCATCGTCGTCCAGCAGGCCCTGAATGTATATCGAGCGATAGTCTATGGCCTTTATGCTCTCAGGCAGCGATTCCGCATCGGTACCCGAAGGCATCGCGACAACAGGCCCGTTGCTGCCAATACCGAGCAATATGGCCTGATCTTCGCGCGCACCGAGTTCCAGGGCCTCTTCGCGCGTAAATCGAGACTGGAACGGGCTGTCCGAGACACGCAGGTAAAGCCGTCCCCCACGCGCCAGCAATATACGTGTGGCGGGATCACCCAGCGCATTTGATGCGGCATCATCCTGCCGGTTTTCGGAATCGCGGTTTAGGGTATTTCCGGAAAATGCGGTCAATCGGCTGGCCTCGGCAGACGCCGCGTCAAAAATTTTCATGTGTCGGATTCCCGTCTCGTCTCGAATAATCTATGGCGTTGCCGTCAGAAGATCGTCGCGCAACTTGCTCGCCAGATACAGGTATTCCTCTTCCTTGTAGGGCACCAAACCGTCCAGTCCCCAGACCGGATCCGGCCAGTTGGCGTCACCTGATGCCCGTGCGACCACATGGATGTGCAACTGCGGCACCACATTGCCAAGGGCACCAATATTGATTTTCTCACAACCCGTGACGGTTTTCAAAGATTTTGAAACCATGTTCGTTTCGAACGTCAGCATGGCCTGATCGAGTGGGGTCAAATCGTGTATTTCTGCGATTCCGGGTCGCTGCGGTATTAAAAGCACCCATGGCCAGCGCGCGTCCCGGTGCAGCCGCAACTCGCAAAGACCAAGCCACAGCACTGATCGGGAAGCATTTTCCAATCTGTTGTCTAGCTCAAATCCTACGTGTTTGGCTGGTGACATGGCTGTCCGGGACCCTCCAGACCAGAAGCCTAGAACACTTGGCGGGAACCGCAAGGACTTCATTTCAAGGTGAAAGCTGCCAAGCCACTTGCAATGCGCCTGCGAATTGCCGATATGGAGCTGGGAGGTTGGTGGTGGACGAGCCACTCGCCAACCGGGTCAGGTCCGGAAGGAAGCAGCCCTAACGAGCTAGGCACGGGTCGCCGTGCCAGCCTCCCACCCGTTTGGGTCGAATATTGTTCACCTGAAGAAACACGCACAGGGTGGAAAGTCGATAAACAGCGCCGTCCTGCCGGACTGGCGATCAGAGGGCAAAACCGGCCATGAGCGAAAGCGGAACGGATACGGTATCGACCGCCCCAAACGCTTATCGGGTTTTCGCGCGCAAGTACCGTCCCGGAAATTTCAGCGGTCTGATCGGGCAGGAACCCATGGTTCGCACGCTGACCAACGCCTTCAAATCGGGACGCATTGCCCAAGCCTGGATGCTTACCGGTGTCCGCGGGGTCGGCAAGACCACAACCGCACGGATATTGGCCCGTGCGCTGAATTACAAGACCGAAAAAATAGATGCCCCGACCACCGATCTCGAAAAGTTCGGCGAGCACTGCCAGGCAATCATGGAAGGCCGTCATGTCGACGTCATTGAGATGGATGCGGCATCCCACACCGGGATAGACGACATACGCGATATCATTGATCGTGTCCGCTATGCGCCTGTGTCAGCACGATACAAGGTCTATATCATTGACGAAGTGCACATGTTGTCGAACCAGGCATTCAACGGTCTGCTGAAGACACTTGAAGAACCGCCCGCCCACGTGAAGTTCATCTTTGCAACAACGGAAATCCGTAAGGTTCCGATCACGGTCCTGTCGCGGTGCCAGCGCTTCGACCTGCGCCGGGTTGAGGCAGCGGCGCTGATCGGTCATCTCGGCGATATCGCCAGCAAGGAGAACATTACGGTCGAGACTGAAGCGCTATCGATGATTGCGCGGGCTGCCGAAGGGTCGGTCCGCGATGCCTTGTCCATTTTCGACCAGGCGATAGCGCACAGCGATGGCGAGGTCTCTGCCGGTGCCGTGCGCGACATGCTTGGCCTGGCTGACAAGGCCCGTATCATTGACCTCTACGAAGCTGTCATGCGCGGCGCGGCAGGCGAGGCCCTGGCCCAGTTTCGCGACCTGTACGACACGGGCGCTGACCCGGTTGTCGTGCTGACCGGATTGGCGGGTTTCAATCATCTCGTAACCCGGCTCAGGTTTGTTGACGAAGCTGGCCGCGACCCTTCGTTGAATGAAGACGAAGTGACCCGCGGCAAGGCGTTTTCCGAAAAACTCGGTGTGCCGGTGCTGTCGCGCTGCTGGCAGATGCTGCTCAGGGGAATAACCGAAGTACAAAACGCCGTACGGCCTGTTGATGCTGCGGAAATGGTACTGGTGCGAATTTGCCACGCGGCTGAACTGCCAACACTTGACGCCGCGATCGCCGCATTGGAACAGGCGCCCGGTTCTGAAACCGGTTCGCGCCCCGCAACATCCGGCAACAGGGGAAGCGGGCAGGGAAAACCGGAATCCTTTTCCTCCGGCGCACCACAATCCGTCACGGCACATCCGAATAACGGGCCGGCAATGCGCCTGGTGCAACCGGACAGCGATCAAATTGCGCAGTCGGATGAAGAACCCGCAGCTGCCCAGAAAGAGCCGGCGCCGGAAATTGCAATCAACACGCTTGGGGACGTGGTGGCGCTTGCCGACCAGCACCGCGACATGCCTTTCAAGGTGCTGGTCCGCCGTTGCGTTCGCCCGGTACGTATTGTACCCGGCCGCATGGAAGTAAGTCTGACCGATGACGCGCCTGCCACATTGTTGGGCGATCTGACAAAAAAGCTTACCCAATGGACGGGTACCCGCTGGATTGCATTGTTGTCGGGTGAAATTGGCGGCGAGACAATTCATGAAATCGAGGAAGGCCGCCGCGAATCGGTGTTTCAGGATGCAAGGACCGATCCCGCGGTTGCCGAGATATTGAACCGGTTTCCGGGTTCCAGGATCATTGATGTACGCATGAGCGATACCGGTGAAGTAACCGCGGAAAACTTTCCCGAAGCACCGGACGAAGACGATTGATCTGCCACGCTTGTGCGCAGGCGGAAACCTTGACAGGAGAACAACGGATGAAAGACCTCATGGGCATGATGAGCAAGGCCAGGGAGATGCAATCGAAACTGCAGGAAATGCAGGAGCAGATGGCAACTATCGAGGCCGAAGGCAAATCGGGCGGCGATCTGGTTACGGTCACACTTAATGGCAAGGGCGAAATGCGCGGCCTCAGCATTGATGCCTCGCTGTTCAAGGAAGACGATGTCGAAGTTCTCGAAGATCTAGTCATAACAGCGCATAATGATGCCAAGCAGCGCATTGAGGCGATAATGCAGGAAAAAACCAGTGAACTGACCGCAGGTCTTCCAATTCCGCCGGGAATGAAGCTTCCATTTTGAACGCCTGGATACCCGCTGATGTCAAAATCCGTCGCCGGACCGGAAATAGAACGCCTCGTTCAGCTATTGGCCAAGGTGCCGGGGCTGGGGCCGCGTTCCGCCCGCCGCGCCGTTCTGCACCTGATCAAGAAGAAAGAGCAATTGATGGGCCCGCTTGCGGCAGCTCTGACCGACGCGGTGGAAAACGTAAAGGTTTGCTCCGAATGCGGCAATGTCGACACAATGGATCCGTGCACGATTTGCGCTGATCAAAGGCGTGACCCGGCTACTTTGATTGTCGTCGAGGATGTCTCGGACCTTTGGGCACTCGAACGTGCCAGCGCGATGAATGCCCGCTATCACGTATTGGGTGGCACATTGTCGCCGCTTGATGGCATCGGCCCCGATGAGTTGAACATTGTGTCGCTGGTTAATCGTGTATCACAGGGTACCGTGCGCGAGCTGATTATTGCGGTCAATGCCACGGTAGATGGTCAAACCACGGCGCACTATTTGATCGATCAGCTTCAGGGTCTTGATGTCCAGGTGACACGTCTGGCGCATGGCGTCCCGGTTGGCGGTGAACTGGATTACCTTGACGAGGGAACGCTGACGGCTGCAATGCGCTCGCGCACTTCGATTTGACCGATATGCCAACCGGAGTCGCATTCACAGGAAAAACCGCCGTCTGGATCCGTGCAACTTGCGCTTTCCTTTTTCTCGCGCTGTCTCCGGCGGGTGCACTTGCTGCATCGCGGGCACAAGTGGAAGCCCAGTTTCAAAACTGGCTGGCTACAGACATGTGGACCGCTGCGCAGTCGGCAGGGATCACCAGGGATACCTACAGCAAGGGACTTTCCGGGGTAACACTGAACTGGAAGCTTCCCGGCTTGGTGCCGCCCGGTTCCGGGGACTCCACGCCGAAGCAGCAGCGTCAGGCCGAATTTGGCTCGCCGGGCAATTATTTCGCAAAAAATACTATTGCCAACTTGGTTGCCGGCGGTCGATCCAGAATGAAGACCCATGACAGGTTGCTGGCCGAAATAGAGCGCAGATACGGTGTACCCGGCCGGATTGTTTTGGCGGTCTGGGGCCGTGAATCGGGTTTCGGCCGGGTCAAGATACCGCACGATGCCTTTCGTGTTCTGGCCACCAAGGCTTTCATGTCGACCAGGCCGGATTTGTTTGCCGACGAACTCGTTGCGGCATTGAGGATACTGCAAAGCCGGGAAGTGCCAGCCGTCGCGATGAAATCATCATGGGCGGGTGCACTCGGGCAGCCGCAATTCCTGCCAACGAGCTTCATCAAACATGCTGTCGATTTTGATGGCGACGGAAAAAGGGATATCTGGAATTCAACGCCGGATACCTTGGCATCGATTGCCAGTTACCTTGCACATTTTGGCTGGCAGGCCGGTCGTGATTGGGGGTTTGAAGTTTCCGTTCCGCGAAATGTGAGCTGCACCCTTGAAGGCCCCGACCAGGGACGGCCGATTTCGCAATGGGTTGCAATGGGTGTCGGGCGCATTTCCGGCAAGCCATTTCCCGCCCACGAACTCAATGCCACCGGTTTCCTGATGATGCCTGCCGGGCGCCATGGTCCCGCATTCATAGTGACCCCCAATTTCTACGTGCTGAAGGAATACAATGAGAGTGACCTTTACGCGCTATTCATTGGCCATGTCGGCGACCGGATCCAGTGGGCCAACCGCGGTTTTCACGGCCAATGGGACCGCGTGGACGGGCTTTATCGCTCGGATATCGCCAAAATGCAGCGCGTGCTTGAAGCCGGAGGTGCCGATGTCGGCGGCGCCGATGGCCTGCCAGGATACAAAACAAGGCGTTCAATCGGCAAGTGGCAGGCCACCAACGGCCGGGATTCGACCTGCTTTCCAAGCAGCGAACTCGTCCGCGCTATTCGCTGAGAACCAAACGTTTGGCAGTGTAGGAACCGCAAACCGGTTTCGCGGCCAATCCCGAGCCGCTGGTATGAACCGCACAAATGCGGACCTTGGATATCGAAACTTGCGAAAGCGGCACGATGACCGTCGAGACTGCCGAACTTCCAGGCGCAAGGCTTGTTTCTGCCGGGACGATAACGGCATCCAGTGGCACCATGTCCTGGCTGAAGGCTTGCAAACGAACGGTTACAAAACCCTGCTCCTGGTTGGTGGAAATCAGACGAAATGCGGCCTGGTCCGAAAAACTGACAACGCTGGATTCAAGGGGTGACAAGGCCTTTGTTGGACCGCCAACTACTACTCCGCGAAACCGGATATCCTTGCTTGCCGCCACCGCCTGGCCGGTCGCAAACGAATTCAATACCAGCACACCACAACACAATGCGATCGCGGCCTTGGCCACGGCACAGCGAAGGTGGGTATCTTTCTTTCGTGCAAACATCGGAGCCATTATGGTTAATGTTTCGTTAACATCCAAGATCGGATGTAACGATGCAAGGCTCGTGCCGCTAATGGTGTGCCGAAATGGGATGCCGGACTGTCAAGGGGGCGATGCCGGACTGTCAAGGGGGCGTTGTCAGTTATTCAGCAGGACGATATGACCGGTATCCGGAGTGCTATCGCCCTCGGCGATCCGG
>JAHEGF010000024.1:14884-20808 GCA_024645155.1 Phyllobacteriaceae bacterium
CCGGCAATATATGCTTTTGGCGCCTTCAAGGCCGTGATGGCGTTCGACGGTCATCCATGTCCGGCTTTGTGCAGCCAGCCGCCGCCAACCCTCGTTAATACGCTTTTCGACGACACCGTCTCCCCACTCCTGACGGCGCTTTACGATTTGCGCTGGCGCGAAAAAGAATTTCGGCTGTGCTCCCGGCAACTTGCCTGCCGGTGCAAACCGGTCCCAGTGGCTGGTGCCCACGGCAGCGCTGTGACGCATGAGATCACCCAGATGCCTGTGGAGCATTGTCCGCACCTCCGTGTTGCCGGCCATGTCGACGTAGACACTTGGCCGTGCCGCGACATCTTCAGCAATTCTGCCGTATTCCACAACCTGGTCACATGCTCGTAGCGAGTTGACGAATTTGCTGTTGCGCGCCGAAGTCAGTCCAATAATTTCCGGCGCGTCCGGTTTCATTTCCGCAAGGAACTGCGTCAGTCCAATTCCTGTTTTTGACGACGCACTGCCTATGATGATCTGCTCAGCGCCGAACCATTCATTGTCAGACAGAAAATCCGCGAGCAGCCACGAAGTGGCAAACAGTGGCTGTAAAAGAGCCATGCGGCTGTCCATATCCTCATCCGCGATCGATTTGCCGGTTAGCCGGACATAGGCATTGTACACCGCCGGCAGTTCCTTGCGATTATCACTTGCGTCGATCAGTACCCCGGTGCGTATTTGTCCCGGGCGAATGGTCAGGTGACTGGCCATCGGAAAAAAGCCGTAGAGGCGCTCGCCGGTCGTGACACCAGGGTTGGCACTCTCCACTACCGTTGCAAAACCCCATACCGGAATAATGCCCTTGTCCGCGATCCCGGTTGGAAAGAACCTCCAGTAGCCAAGCTGTTCACCTGTTGCCGCATAGGTGACGTTGTTGGTCGTTAACGCGAAATGGGTAATTTCCAGCTTGACCTGGCCGGGTTCCAGCGGAACAGGTGCACTCACATCCAGATCGGCGTTGCGTATGTTTTTCTTGTCGACCAATACGCGGCGCAATACCATTTTGTCCTCCGGGCAATAACCTGCCCGGATATTGTCCCATTCCGGCGCGCATTGACAGGGATGAAATTCCTCCTATATGCGGGGGTCAATGGTTCAGGGCACCTGCCGCTCGCTGGCTGAAAGCCGAGGTGAAGCCCCTGATGATCGATCCCGGCATTTCCTCTTGAATTGTGCGGAACGATGGCAACGCGGGCACCGTCTTGTAATCCGCCAGTAATTCGTGAGGCGAATGTGATGACTGTTTCAATACGACTGCCGTCACTTGACGGTCTGAAAGCGCAGGCGAAGCGTCTGCGAGCAGATTTGGCGCAAAGCAGCGAATCCATTTCACACGGGCGGGCACTTGAACTGATCGCTCACCAATACGGCTATCGCGACTGGAATACGATCTGTGCGGCTGCGGACAATGACCCGGCTCCCGTGCCGGTCAAACTCGGAGAACGTGTAACCGGCCGCTATCTCGGCCAGCCGTTTTCAGGTGAAATCACCGGTTTGCAGATACTTATTCCGACCGGGCGTTGCCGCATTGCCGTAGAGTTCGACGAACCCGTTGACGTCGTGACTTTCGACAGTTTCTCCGCTTTTCGAAAGCGTGTAACCTGCGTTGTCGGAAGTGACGGGAAATCGGGAAAGAAAACGTCAAACGGTGTTCCGCATATGGTTCTGGATATTTAGGCGTGAACTGTGATCGGGAGGTGGGCGTCAGCGCCCGCCTCCTGTGCCCCCGGTTCCGATGAGTCCTAGTCGTCTCCGTCAACGACGCGAAGGCGTAACTGGCCGGCATTCGGCGGCGAATTTTTAGCTGCCGGGCCTTTCATTTCGGTCGCCGCATCCGGCAATTTTTCCGGCGACTGGGGCGGGCCTGGATCAGCAAACTCAAGATCCTCGATCTTGCGTCCGCGCTTGGTCAGCTTGTCGGCAGATGTCACAATCAGGTCGATATCCTTGCTCGCCTGGCTGAAATGGGTTTGCAGCTTGCGCACCCGGTCATCGAGGCGGCCAACATCCTCAATCAGGCGAATAACCTCACCTTGAATGAGGTGCGCCTGTTCGCGCATGCGTGCATCTTTCAGGATCGCCTGCAGCACCTGGATGGACAGCATTAGCAACGATGGCGATACAATGATGACACGTGCCCGGTGCGCTTTCTGGATGAGTTGCTCGAAATTTTCGTGAATTTCGGCAAAGATCGATTCCGAAGGGACAAACATGAAGGCGGTATCCTGTGTCTCGCCCTGGATCAAATATTTTTCCGAGATCGCCTTGATGTGCACTTCAATGTCGCGGCGAAAAGCTTGGCCGGCCTGCTTGGCTCTTTCCGGATTTTCCGCGCTGCGAATGGCATTCCAGGCTTCGAGCGGAAACTTGGCATCAACGACCAGTGCCGGAGCGCCATTCGGCATGGTGATGACGCAGTCTGGCCGCGAACCATTGGACAGGGTTGCCTGGAAGGTGAACGCATTGCTCGGCAGGCCATCCGCAACAATTGCTTCCATCCGGTTTTGACCGAAAGCGCCGCGTGTCTGCTTGTTCGCCAGGATCGCCTGCAACTCGACAACCTGACCGGCGAGCGCCTGGATATTGTTTTGTGCGGTATCGATCACGGCAAGCCGCTCCTGCAGGCGGGCAAGGTTTTCATGTGTTGATTTGGCGGTGTCATGCATACTCTGGCCGATACGGTTGGTCATGCCATCCAACCGGTCGCTGAGCACCTTGTTGAGTTCGCCATGACGTGTGGAGAACACATCGGACAGGCTCGCCATGCGCCCCTGCATCTCTGATTGCGCCTTGAGGATGTCTGCCATCCGGTCTTCGGTTTCACGTGCCCGTTCGGCTGCTTCAGCCGCTGCCACGGCCCTTGCTCGTCCGTTGCGCCAAAGTGAAATGACCATCGCCAGGAACACGAGCACCAGCAGCAGGAAACCGGCGATGGTGACTTCGCCTACGGAAAACGATGTTGCACCGATCGTCAGCGCCGGCATTTCGAGAATTTGACTGATTTCATTCATCCCGTCAGCATAGGTGATTCGCGTGATATGTATAAGATCAAAACAAGAACATTCTCAACCGTTGACGGACGCTGCTTCAACGCCTAGGTGAAAGGCTATGTCGACATTGCCTATAATATTGCTGCCCGATCCCGTATTGCGCGAGGTTTCAATACCGGTTGAACGCGTGGACGATGAATTGCGCCGGTTTGCCGACGCCATGCTTGAAACCATGTATGACGCGCCGGGAATTGGTCTGGCCGCTATTCAGGTTGGCCAGCCGCGGCGCATACTGGTGATCGACCTATCCAAGGAAGATGAACCGAATGCCCCGCAGGTTTTCATCAATCCGGAAATTGTCAAATGCTCCGATGATGTTTCGCAATATGAAGAAGGATGTCTGTCTATCCCCGATTATTACGCTGATGTCGAGCGGCCCGCCTCGATCACCGCCACCTACCTTGATCTCGACGGCACGCAGCGGGAAATGACAGCAGATGGTTTGTTGGCGACCTGCCTGCAGCACGAGATTGATCATCTGAACGGCGTTCTTTTCATTGACCACATCTCCCGTTTGAAGCGTGAAATGGTCGTCAAAAAGTTCCGCAAGCTTGCCAAGGAACGTGCGCCGACGCGCATGGTCGGCTGACGGCAGGGTTGGCTCATGCCTCTGCGCATCATTTTCATGGGGACGCCGGAATTCGCCGTGCCTGTCCTCAATGCAGTCGCAGCACAGGGGCATGACATTGTTGCAGTTTACACACAGCCGCCACGCCCCGCCGGGCGCCGCGGTCTCAAGATGCGGGAATCACCGGTTCATCATCAGGCCGATCTGCTCGGTATTCCTGTTTACACACCGGCATCATTGAAATCCGATGAGGAGCAGACGGCTTTCTGCGCATTCGATGCCGATGCCGCAGTGGTCGTCGCCTATGGGCTTTTGCTGCCCGAAGCGGTTTTGAACGGAACGCGCCTGGGGTGCTTCAATGTTCACGCGTCGCTTTTACCGCGATGGCGCGGAGCAGCCCCGATACAGCGGGCCATAATGGCCGGCGATCGCGAAACCGGCGTGTCGATCATGAAAATGGATAGAGGGCTTGATACCGGAGCGGTCGCGCTGGAAGAGCGCATTGCAATCCGGTCCGGGATGACGGCCGGCGATATCCACGATGCGTTGATACCCGTCGGCGCCGATCTCATGGTGCGCACTTTGGCAGCACTCGAACGCGGTTCGCTGATACTCCAGGACCAATCCGAAGACGGGGTGACCTATGCCAAAAAGATTGACAAGGCGGAAGCCAGAATAGACTGGGCCAGGCCCGCAGCCGAAGTTGACCGGACAATCCGGGGGCTTTCACCTTTTCCCGGTGCGTGGTGCGAAGCAGATATCGGCAATGGCCTTGAGCGGATCAAACTGTTGCGGTCTTCCGTCGCTGACGGGACCGGAGTTCCGGGTTGTCTGATTGGCAACGGTCTTAAGATCGCCTGTGGTGCGGGAGCGGTGAACATCCATCTGCTGCAGAAAGCCGGTGGCAAGCCGATGGATGCGGAAACCTTCTTGCGCGGCAATTCCCTGGCGCCAAATTCACAACTGTCGTGAGTGGAGGATAACGATTGCCACGCTTCAAGCTCACGATTGAATATGACGGGGCGCCATATGCAGGCTGGCAACGGCAGGTATCACAACCTTCGGTTCAACAGGCAATTGAAACCGCCCTTTTTCAGTTTACACGTGATAAAACCACGATTTTCGGTGCCGGCCGAACCGATACGGGCGTCCATGCAATGGGCCAGGTCGCACATGTCGATCTTGACGCAAGGTGGACAGCTCCGGACGTCGGCAAGGCCCTTAACGCCTGTTTGCGCATGGCCGGCGAACCGGTGGCGATTCTTGACGTAACAGCGGTGGCTGATGAATTCGATGCCCGCTTTTCGGCCATTGGCCGCCATTACCGTTACCTGATCGTCAATCGGGATGAGCAATTGACCTTCAAACGGAACCTGGCGTGGTGGGTAGCGCGCGAACTCGATGCGGACGCAATGCATCAGGCAGCGCAGCATCTGGTCGGACATCATGATTTCACGACATTCCGGTCAGCCCATTGTCAGTCGAAAAGCCCGGTCAAGACACTGGACGAATTGCGGGTGATACGAAATGGTGACCGCATCGAGGTTCACGCCTCTGCCAGATCCTTCCTGCACAACCAAATTCGCTCGTTGGTCGGCTCACTCAGAAAGGTCGGTGATGGAAGCTGGAGCAGAGTAGACCTGAAATACGCACTGGATGCCCGCGACCGGACGGCCTGTGGCCCTGTTGCTCCGCCACACGGCCTCTATCTCGTGAGGGTCGACTATCCTGATGGCAATCAGGCTGGAACCAGACCGAAATAGCTCTGCAAGGTGACCATGATCGTGATCGACAGCGTCGCCATTGCAGCAAACACCGCTGTCGCGATGAGAGGACCCTTGTCGAGCGCCACGTTGGTCAGGCGCCAGAACAGCGCCAGCGTGACCAGAAAGACAATCAGGCCGATATTCGCCGACAGTTTTTCGCTTCCGGGCACCAGCAACCGGATAAGGGCAGGTGGTATAGCGATCCAGCTGGTGACCGCAGATCCCCAGTTTGTCGCGACGACATAAGTTGCGAAGCGGTCGGAGATTCCTGCCGGCTTTGCTGCGGCCGCAAAAAGGATCAGCGGAACCACCCAGCCTGAGAGGTCGACGAAAGCCAGCAACAGCAGGGCCGGCAGCCGCGCCGCACCTGCGCCGCTATCCGGCAGGTAGGTGCTGGTAAACGCAACCCAGCTCAGTAAGAGGGGCGGAAGGGCAACCACAATGGCAAAAAACGAATTCCAGAACCCGTCTGCGCTGATATCCAGCATTTCAACGCCGTCTTTGCGCCCG
>JAHEGF010000210.1 GCA_024645155.1 Phyllobacteriaceae bacterium
CCCGGCGGGCCATTGCCCTGCTTTTGAAAAATGAACCATCAGACATCGAACCCAGTAGCAGCAGTCCGGATAACCGGCCGGCCACCGCCTTGTTGTTGGCCAGCCGCCAGCACAATGCACCGCCTGCCGATCCGCAGGCGACAAACAGGGCAGCATCCGGCGCGCGGTCCAAATAATGCGCAATCAGCGCCGCGATCATCGCCTCGCCATTTTCTACGAAATCCGCAAAGTCAGGGGACAGGTACAATCCGCCATTGCGCACCATCAGGTTCTTGATGCGATTGAAGTTCCCGCCAAACGTGAAATCATTCATGCCCTGCCGGGAACTGCCGCCCTGCCCGTGCAGATAGATCGTTATCACGCTGGCTCCGTCAGGAGTTCCGGCCAGTAAATGCTTTACAGGCCCGGCAGGTGACGGAATGCCGTCACTCGTTTCGCTGCGCCTGACTTTCAGCGACACATAGGCCTGACTGACCCTCTTCTCCGGAATTTCGTCACGCCCGTTGATGTCACGCAATTCGCGATAGTCGACCACCCGGTAGGCCCCGCCCAAAGATTCCGAAAGTGTCTCCGGATAGGCAAACAACCGGTCCTTGTATCCGGCAAGTTCGAGGGCAAGTGCCGGAAACGCCGCGGCAAACAGAAAAATTACACCGAACATTAATGAAACAATCAAGTTGGACGATGAATACCGCAGCTCCCGGTCTCGCGGAGCTGGCCTTAGTAACCATTTAACCATGCGACTAAAGCCGATAGTAAGGTCTCTATTATACAACCGCCCTCGACTGGAGATCGAAAGTCGGGGCACGACGGTTGCATATCTTGCAGCATCTGCAACAGCAGATGACACCATACCCAATCCCCCATTTTCAATTTTGACCGGTCGAAACCGAAGAAAAAGCGGCAACAAAGCTGCGCTACAGGAGTACAGGGTATGAAGAAATTGGCAATGGCCGTAGTCGCGGCTGCCTCACTTGCGCCGTTCCAGGCCAACTCGGCCAACAGCAACATTCCGTTTGGCGGATCGGTGGGAAACACATGTGTGATAACAGTCGGGCCAACTGGTGTTCTCGCCGCAAGCGCGGACTTTACCGTTCTTGGTTCGGAAGAAGCCGGCGGTTCCGCTGGTACAGCCCAGGTTCTGGCGACAGGCGCTGGCTATGCTCTGAGTGCTGATGCACCGGCAGGGTTTGCCTCGTTCCCGGCAACCGGCAACACCAACGTGACATTCGAAGCAAACTATTCATCGACAGGTGCAAACACAATCGCACAGACCGATGGTGGGACTGCAACCGCACTTGGACGCGGCATGAATACTGTAACTGTAAACATGTCAGGAACTAAAAACGTCGTTGGCGAAACTTTTGCTGCCGGCGCGTATACCGCAGTCGTCATATTGCGCTGCGAATAAACTGATCTGCCAGGAAAAAGGGGTGAGGGTAGAAATGAAGATCAATATCAAGACAGTGACCGGATTTTTTGCCGGCACCCTTTTTCTGGCGCTTTTGCCGTCCGTGGCAAATGCACAGGCCATGTCGCCGATGCGCGGCGAGGTCAAAAGTTTCTCGGATACGTTTGCGGTCAAGGTCTATCCGGCCAACCCGTATACGCACAGAATCCGGATCGAGGTCAAAGTCTACGATCAGGATTTCCGCCCCGTGAATGCAAGGGTTTCCCCAGCCAGCTTCACACTTGGTGGCAGATTTGCACGCCCCGTAACTGTGATGGTCCCCTTCGAGGGACAAGACACGCGAAAAGTCCGGATATGCACGGAGAGCATTCCGTTCCCGGGCCGATCCTCAACACAGATAAAGGCACAGGTATGCGGAAAATTCCTTGGAAAACGCTTGCAGTAATCGCGTCAGCGATTGCCGTACAGGCAACTCCGGTTTCTGCTTGGGCACAAACAAGCACGACGAACCAGAATCTGTCAGGATTTAGTCTGCCAGGTGTAACCCTGCCACAGGGTCACGACGAAGTGCGCGCTGCCGATGGCACGTCCTGCCGCTCGGCCGTTTCGGGCAATGGCGCCTACATGGATGTCGGCGTCATGGGAAACCCGGATTCCACCGTCAACAGCACCGCGCTATATGGTCGCGTGGTGGTGCCGCTCAATTCACCGCGCAAGCGCGTCGATTGCACCCGGCTTTACGAACTGGAAGTCGAACGCCTGCGTGTCGAACTTGAACTGCTCAAGATGGGCATGGGCCGGGATCCGGTATCGACTTCATCCACTTCCGGCGGTGAACAGGGTGAGGAAAAGCAAAGCTGGGATGACCAGGGCTGGTCGACCAAGGGCCGCAAACAGTAATCGCAAGGATTTTCACCGGTGCCGAGCGCCAGACATCCAACTGCCAGACTATGGAACCGGCATGTAATACTGCGTCCCATGCATAGGGCCGGCATTATTGCAGTCTGCAGCAGCCTGTGCCTGCAGGGTTCCATCGCTTTCGCTGACGATGACGGATTTCAGGATCCGCCCGAAATCCTCGACGGTCTCAAGCAGATGTTCGAGGGAACCGCTGCCAACTCAAAGCATTTTTGCGCAATCATGGTCACGCAGAACGGCCGCTTGCGCCCCAATATTGAAAATACCGAGCTCAGTTCGCGGCAAGCAGGCGGCATGGCGGGCGTCGCCACTGTCACGGCGACCAATTCCTCCTTCCAGATGAGTATCGACCAAACGATCGGCTTCACCAGCGCCCCGGCAGATGGAAGTACCAACACAACTTTCTCTGCAACATACAGCGGAAGCGGTGCCGTAAATTTCATGGAAACGCCCGGAAATATTCCGGTCAAGGCAAAAAAAGGCACAACAACCGTCGAAACAAACTTTATCGCGACCCGGTCACCTGATGCCTTTCCGGCCGGAAACTACAATGGCGAACTTATCTTGAGGTGCGAGTGAACGCGGAGGACAAACAGGCGTGACCGCGCAGGCGCGCCGTACATGGATGAAACAGCAAGCTTCCTGATATCTGCAGGCCAACAAACACGAGGGCCATGGCCCCGGCAGGTTTGGCAGGAGCAAATAACAAAAGCCACTTACAGGGACGGGAAACATGCTGACGAAAAGCATGTGTTGGACGGGCTTCTACAAAAAGTCGCCCCTTGGACAAGGGAATGACAAGGAAAACCGCACACACAGGAGACATGGGATCGGGTTTCGCTGCGCGATAATGTTCGCGGCGGCGATTTTCTGTTCGCAATCGGCGCTGATGGCGCCGCCGGCCCGGGCGCAAACCGGTAGCATCCCGTTTGCAGGTGTTGTGGATGCCCGTGACTTTTGTGCAATCGTACTCATCGAACCGGGAACACTTGCGCCCAGTGTTGATGGCTTGCTGCTGAGTTCGAAAGAAACCGGCGGAGTGGCAGCAACCGCCGATGTTCACTCCGGAAAGAACAAGAAAGTTTCTGTCGATGCGCCGTCGTCGTTTATCACGATGCCACCCGACGGAAATACAAACGTCACCTTTGAAACATTTCACTCCGGAACAAGCATCCTTGCGGGTAAAAACTATGCAGAGGTTCCCGGGACAAAACAGATTCCGGTAACCGGTAACAACAGCATAACGCGGGTCAGTATCAATCTGGTGGCAACACGGACCGTCACTACTTTTCCAGGCGGCGACTACACCGCCGAAGCCATCTTGCGGTGCGAATAACCAGATGAATCAAAGCGGCAGTATTCCTGCCTTAACTATTGTTTTATTTGAATTTTCCGCCCGCTTCTGCAAGCGCTTCAGGTGTATCGACATCAAGGCTGGCGGCCGCACCGATCTCCACATCGATCACCGGTACAGTACTGGCTTCAACGAGATGCCGCGCTCCGGTATCGCCTGACAGGTTCTTGACCTGCCCAAACAGCACCCGCGGCACGATCACCGGATTGCCACGCCTTGCGCCATCGGAGGCGCGGACAACGGCACTACCCGAACATGCCTCGAATGCATCAATCAGGCGGTCAAGGTCGCTGGCGCACAATGCCGGCATGTCGCCAAGCATGATCATGGCCCCGGCACTTGCCTCAGGCACGGATCCGATCCCCGCAATCAAGGAGGTCGAAAGGCCCTTTGAATAGTGCGGATTGAAGGTTGGCGTGATGTCCAGTCCCTGCAATGCCGCCGCAACTTCCCGACGTTGATGGCCGGTGACAATCGTGACGCCGGTTGCCCGGCTTTCAAGCGCCGCTTCAAGCGTTTTCCTGATCAGGGGCACGCCGTCAAATTGCGCCAGCAGCTTGTTTGCCCCGCCCATCCGCGTTGATTGCCCTGCAGCCAGGACAACGGCATGCACGGGAACGGGTTTTGCGGCGTCATCTCCCTCACGCGGTTCGGGCCTGTTTGGGATTTCCATGAGCAGGCCGCCGACCCCCATTCCGGCGATATCCTCGCCAGTGACATCCATCCCCGCAAGCAACCGGTCGAGCACCCAGTCAAAGCCGTTCTCTTTCGGGCTGCGCGCGCAGCCGGGAGCGCCAAGAACCGGTTTGCCGTTCATCTCTCCCAGTACCAGCAGGTTTCCGGGGTCAACAGGCATGCCAAAACGCGTTACCGTTCCTCCGGCCAATTCTATGGCGCGCGGGATGACATCGCGCCGGTCAGCCACCGCTGACGCACCGAAAACCAGCAACACATCCGTCCGGGGTTCCAGCGCCAGCAAACCATCGGCTATTGCACGAGCATCGTGACCAACCCGGAGTTCTTCAACGATTGCGCTGCCGGACCGTGCCAGGCGCGCATCCGTGACCGCACGGGTCTTGTCGAGTGTTGTATTCTTGACGGTAGGCAGCACCGTTTGTACCAGGCCCGCGCGATGCGGGCGAAACCGGCAGACCACCGTGGCACGGTTTTTTCCGGCAATCTCGATGCACCGCTCAACCGCGGATTTCCGTGTCGCAAACGGTATGATCTTGACTGTCGCCACCATCTGCCCGGGCAGGACGGCACTGAAATCGGGCAATGTTGCAACCGTGATCGCCGGGTCGATGGAATTGATACGATTAATTATTCCCGCATCAACCTTGAACACGCCTGCGGCAGCCGCATGCAGGTTGACGCGCCCGGTGGCTGGTGCCTTTGCGGTGATTTCCGGGCTTGCAAACGCACCAGCGAGCAGGTGCGCGGCTTCGTCCTCACCCACGTCGCCTTTTTCCAAAGTCGCGGCAATGATTGTTTTGACACCGGCATTGAGCAACAGCGCGATCTCGCCATCCGCTATCCGTGTGCCTTTCTTGAGGCGCTTTTTGCCGGCCATGGTGGAATGGACCAGGATCGCTCCCTTCGCATCATCGACCGGAAGCGCGCCGAATTTCACGCGGCAGCCTCTGCATTGGCATCGGCAAGGTTGCGTGAACGCAAGGCACCAATGACGTCGGCGAGGATTGCAACGGCGATTTCCGCTGGACTTGCGGCACCGATATCGAGGCCGATCGGCGCGTGAATTCGCCCGATCCGGCTGTCGTCCATCCCCGCTTCACGCAGGCGATCGATCCTTTTTGCATGGGTCTTTCTGCTGCCTAGCGCGCCGACATAGAAACACTCGGCCTTCAGGGCTGCAATAATGGGAGTATCGTCGATCTTCGGATCGTGGGTAACCGCAATCAACGCCGTATAGGCGTCAAGCGGACGCTCCTGCAGCACGTCGTCCGGCCATTCGGCCAGCAGTTCGGTTTGCGGGAACCTTTCAGGCGTTGCAAAGGCGGTGCGCGGGTCGATGATCAGGACGTCGAACCCGGCAATTCGCGCCATCGGCGCCAGCGCCTGGCTGATATGCACAGCACCGATGACGACGATGCGCGGCGGCGGCACATGGACATTGAGGAAATACCTTTGCCCGTCTGCTTCAACCGTTGCCGATTTGGCCGAACGCAACGTTTTGGCAATTGCCGGCCCAAGCTCTCCTGCGACTGGATCGCCTTCGCAAACCACAC
>JAHEGF010000211.1 GCA_024645155.1 Phyllobacteriaceae bacterium
GCACCAATTTCATCCCCGCCCCCGAACCCTTCGCCACAATGGCGCCATGGACTGGAAACTGGCCATTGAAAAAAACCGTGCGGCGCTGGCGGTGGTGATCGCCGGGCTCGCCGCCATGCTCGCACCCCAAACAGCGCGCCTGCCCCGCCCCGCCTGCGATGCGTTCAGACACATCCTGAAGCCCGCTGAATCAGCGCTGAGAAGGCTGATCGTCATCGTCGCGGCGGCGCTGAAGGCGCGGAGCGCGACAAAACCGGCAAAAGCGACCGGACGGCCGCTGCCGGATTTTTCCGCCTTCAAGTGCGGCGAAGCCATCCCCGCCTTTCCGCTGATCGACCCGCGCCGGACCTTCGTGCCCGACACGCGATGGTCTGGCACCGGGCATTTGTTGCCGCGCATATCGGTGCCGGGGTTTTCCGGTCCGGGTCTTGCCGCAAGACCGGAAGCGACGATCGATGCTGCCGCCATTGCCCGCCGCATCGCCGCGCTCGACCATGCGCTGAAAACCCTGCCGCGCCAGGCCAGGCGTCTTGTCCGGCTGATGGATCGCCGCGCAAAGGCAAGGCCCGGTCCCGGCCGCACCGGGCCGATCCGCCCCGGTCTGCCGCCGGGCCACCGGACCCGCCACCGCCATCCGGTTGATGAAATCCTGCGCGAATGCCATCGGCTCGCGCGCGATTGCGCTTTGCGTCCGCCTTTTTCTCCCCCCTGAAAAGAAGGTCGCTCCCATTGAAGCGGGCAATGCCGTTTGTGCAGCGCCCGCCATCGCACAACCCCACCCGTCCGGTTCCGTTCAGGGCCGGTCCACCCCCCCTTCAGGGAGGAGGGGGACAAAGGCGTTCGAAGATGACGGCAGCCGCCTTTTTTCAGACCGCCATGGCCTCCTCGGAAGGTGTCATGTCGTTGTGCTGGGCAGAGGCGGCGACCTTTTTTGCCATGTCGCGGGCCATGGTCGCGGAAAATGCCGTCGCCAGCCGTTCGTGCTTTTCCAGCAGCCTGCGCAGGTCGCCGGTGCGCCAGGTCACGTAATGGGCGCCGGGCAGCGCCTCGACCGTCGCTGACGCCGGTTCGCCGGTCATGAACGCGATCTCGCCGATAAAGGTCGGCCCGGCGATCTCGAAACTGGAGCTGCCCTTGGTCACCATGACCTTGCCGGAAACGATCAGCCACAGGTGTGGCGGAATGCGCCCGGCCTCGGTCAGTTGCACCGGGTGTTCGGCGCGGTGGCGTTCGCCGAACCGCATCAGCCGGCGAAAGTCGCCCGGCATCATGGCGTGGAAGCACTTGAACGCGTCGTGGTGGGTGCCGATCAGGCGCGGCGTCTGGTCGATTAGCAGCCGCACCAGGCCGAAAAGCGTCGCCGAGAAGATCAGCGTCGAACCGAGCATCGCATCCCACAGCGGCGTCGCCGGATAGAAGTAGTAGTAGATGGCGTCGCAGGACGCGCCGACCATCACCAGGATGCGCAGGAAGAACTGGTCGCGGAACAGGAGCCCCGCCGTATAGGCAAGCATCGCCAGGTAGACGAATATGACCGGGCCGGGAAGGATATCTGCCATCTGTGTTTCCGCCCTGCGCCTGACAGCCATCGGGCCTGCGCAGTCCGTTGTCGCTCTGCCTATCATAGTGCGAACCGGGCAAAAGTGAATGCAGTGCGCGTTGGCCCGTGACAGCCGCCGGATTTTACCTGCCTGGCGCAAAGGAATCCGGCCCGCTGCCGGTCAGATCCCGTTATCCCCCCGAAGCGTTCGCGGCGATCTTGCCGAAAATCGCGTCGAGTTCCGCCGCCAGCGCCTCGAGCGCCGCGCCGCCCTCGGCGAAATAGGGCGAAAACACCGAAGTCGGCATCTTGTAGGACAGGGTCGCGGTGCCATCGGCGTTTTCGGTGACATAGAACCGGATCGGCGCCTCGATCCCGGCGGCCAGGCTCGCCTCGAGCATGCGCACCGCAAAGTCGTTGCGGTAAACGCCAACCACCCGGTTACCGGCGATGGTGACCCCGCGACTGCTGGCGCCGGCGGAGGCGCTTGCCTGCGTCACCAGCCCCATGCTTTCCGCGGCAATCGCCTGGTCGAGCCTGGCGTTCAGGTCGCCAAAACCGTGTTTGGTCTGGTGTACAGCCCATCCGGGGCGTTCAAGGGTCTGTGCACCTGCCGGCAGTCCGGCAAATGCGGTGGCGGCAATCAGGGCGAGCACCGCAAAGAGCGGTTTTATCGGCAGGTTGTCCATGTCCAGCTTCTCCGATGTTACAATGGCCCCCGCCTGATTTCAGTGGCTCATTCCGGCGGTGGCTGCGCATCCCAGACGCCCCAGACCCCGATCCCGGCGATCTGCATTACCGCCGAAGCGGCCAGAAAACCGATGGAAAACAGAGCCGTCTGCTTTGCAAACCAGAAGAAGGTTTCGCGCAATGTCTCGCCGATCACCCTTTGCGCGATCTTTTCGGGAGGCCGCTTGTCCTCGCCGAGGATCAGCCAGGTCTCGGTCCGGCGATAGGGCCAGTTGCGTGCCGTTGCCGCCCGAAACATCAAAAACAGCGTAACCATCAGGCACAGGACACCACCGGCCTGCGCCGCTTTCACCGGGGCAAATGACAGTCCGGTCATGATGCACAGGATCGCCAGGCCGGCAAAACCGCAGGCCCGCCCGACCGATACGAAGGCAGCATTTTCAATGGCTTCCATGGCCAGTTCCCTTGCGTGGCCCCATTGCTCGCCAAAAGTTTATGGCCAAGCGCGCGCGCCGCCAAGTGCCCGCCGATCACAGTTTGGAGAGGTTGCGGGCAAAAAAGCGCGGGCGGCCGGTTCCGCCCGCCTCATCGGCTCGGCTGTTGTTGTTGCGCGGCCGTTGGCGCGTCAGTTCCTGACCAGCCACAACATGTCGACCGGGTGCATCTTCGGGCCGGCATCCTCGCCGATCAGAAGCCCGCCGCGAAATGCCGAGATATTGTCGGGATTGGCAATTCCGTCGGGATCGCAGCCGGCCTTGTCGCCTGGCAATGTCTTGCCCATGACGGCCGGTTCCAGCCGGTCGATATCATAATCGGCCTTGATGGGAGCCTTGTAGACGCCGCCGCAATATTCGCCATCAAGCGCGATTGTGCCGGGGTTGGCCTCATCCCTGGCGCCTGTGTTCCATGGCGCGTGACCCCATTTCGCATCCATGGAAATGCCGACTTCCGACATTGCCACATAGACGTTCTGGCCGTCGGACGTCACGCCTTCCATCTTGTTCCATTCATAGGTGGCGCCAAGCGCTGCAGCCGCCTTTCGGCTTTCGAGAAATGCCGGCCGGTCATCGGGATAGGATCCGACGGTACCGTCGCCGTTCAGATCGGCACCGGTCTTGCCTTCGGCCCAGTTCCAAACATCGGCATCCGAGATGTAGCTTGACTGGCCTTCGACATAGGCTGCCGGCGTGATGTTTTCATACTCGGCAACCCATTTCTTGATGGTATCGTTGTCGCCATGGGCGAGCTCGACCCATTCAATGTCGAAGCCGGTTGTGTTCGGATCGCTGCCGGCGTCCTGTGTCGCCTTGGCAGCATAAAGAGTGCCCGATGACAGGTCACGGGCATTGTCGGCTACGAATTTGTAAAATACGCCGCCGGAGTTCGAATTGTACTTTTCGTTGGTATATTTCGGGCTGTCATCGTCCGAGATGTAGGCCGTGCGTCCATCGCCCATCACAACAGCATTTTCGTGGCTGGCGCGCCCCATCGCGTAGTGGCGAACGAATTCAGGCTTGGCCTGGCCGGTGCTGGTCATTTCTATGACGTAGCCGTAGCGGTACGGGTTCGAGGTGCGGCCAAGATAGGCGTCCATGACTTTCGGCATGTGATAGGTCGGGTCATTGCCGCCGGCAAAACCCGGCCTGTCATCATCATCATGCATGTCGGGATGGTTCCACAGCGCCGTGTTGAAGAAGTAGTACTCCTCCGCAAACAACTCGCTGCCCCATGGCGACGTGCTGCCAAAACACAAAACCCAGGCCCCGTCGATTGACGAAAGGTCGATCATCGACGACGCGGCCTTGTCGGTCATCCAGCCGCCGTCCTTGCGCACCAGTTTCAGCCGCGAGATCGCCGCTGTGCCTTTGCGGCCCGCGCCTTCCCAGGCGGTGTACAGATAGGCTTCGCTGTCGGAAAGGCGCACGAAGGCGTTATAATCGGTGTCGTTGGAAACATACATCAGCTTGCCGGCGACCGAGTAGACACCACCAAGTACCTCGCCGTTGCCGATTTCCTCGCCTGCCGTTCCCAGCGTAACATATTCGCCGGCGGCGGCCATGGTGTTGCGTGCGTCTTCGGCGGGCACGGGGATTCCTGAGCCGGAATAGTTATTGAAGTCGGTGCCCTTGATATAGCCAATGAAGGCAGGAACCGCATCACCTTCCAACTCGTCGCTGCCGCCGGGGTGTTGTGCATTGACGAACAGTTCGCCGGCGTCATTGACCATGATCCCGGTTACTTCGGCCTTCAGGGGAGCAGCCGCAATGCGAACCATGTCGCCGGCAGTTGCGCCAGATGATGTCGCCAGAAATATGGTAATCGCCAGAGTGCTGACAGATGTCTTGAATTGCATGATGTTCTCCACAGTCGTTATTGTTATCGTTCCGGGTTGAACCAGATGGGTGCATTGGCAGGCGTTGTATTCGCCCGGCAACCGGCTCCAGCGCCGATGTTCGCTCCATATCGCCGGCAAGGCAATACGGCATCGGTGTGAAGTGAATATGACAGGATGACACGCTACAATCGCGAAAATGTCAGAGCCCAGCCCGCAACATCCGCTTTTCTGCAAAAGTCCGGTAGGTTAATATCGTTGATCATGATGACGTTTGGAATTGTACGAACACACCTTTTACGCGCTTTGTTGCTGGCCGTGCTGTGCCTTTTGGCAGCAGCGGTCGCGCCGGCTATTGCCGAGCCGCAAACAATCTCGGCCCGGGAAGCAAACCGGCAGGCAGAAGCGGGGAAGCTCTTGCTAGTCGACATTCGGTCCAGGTCCGAATGGCACGAAACCGGACTTGCTGCCCCGGCCCTTCCGATATCAATGCACGAAAACGGATTCCTCGAAAAACTTGCGGCCTTGCGATCCGAAAATCCCGGCAAGCCGGTTGCGCTTATCTGCGCGACGGGCGGGCGTTCGTCCTGGCTGCAGCGTGAACTGGAAAAGCGCAGCATCACCGGCATCATTGATGTTTCAGAGGGTATGTTGGGTCATAACGGCAAGCCGGGCTGGATTGCCGGGGGGCTTCCGCTCAAGCCGTTTGACGGCTAAACGCTACAGTCCAACACGCGACCGGAAGATCTCATGGCATCAAGCGAAGCAGACGAGCCGCTGTTTCTCGGCATCGATACCGGCGGTACGTACACCGATGCGGTTCTGTGGTCGCAAGGGTCGGGGCTGGTTGCCAAGGCCAAGGCATTAACCACTCGCCACGACCTTTCGGAAGGCATTGCCAAAGCAGCGGGCCGGGTCATTGATGCAGCAGCAGTAACACCGGCGCGCATTGGCCTTGTTTCGATGTCTACGACACTTGCAACCAATGCGCTGGTCGAAGGCCATGGCGAGCACGCGGCGCTGGTCATGATCGGTTTTGATAACGCTGATATGGCAAAGGCGGGTTTGGCCGAAGCGCTTGGGTCGGACCCGCTGGTCACCTGTGACGGTGGTCATAATGTTCACGGTACACCTGCGCCTCTGGATTTGTCGCCGTTGTATAAGGCATTGCCGGATCTTGAGAAAAAGGTCGCCGCTGTGGCCGTGTGCGCCTTTTTCGCTGTTCGCAATCCGGAGCACGAAATCGCTGCCCGAGAATTGATCCGGTCAATAACCGGGCTTCCGGTAACATGTTCGCACGAACTGTCATCGAAACTTGGCGGTCCGAAAAGGGCATTGACGACTTTGCTCAATGCAAGACTGGTGTC
>JAHEGF010000025.1:0-11445 GCA_024645155.1 Phyllobacteriaceae bacterium
TCCAAAAGTCCCGCTTCCGACAATTTTATAAATGCCTCACGAACCGGCTGCCGGCTCACTCCGTAGCGGAGAGATATTTCCTTTTCCGAAAGCGCTTCACCCGGTTTCAGGCGCATTTCGACAATGGCGGACTGCATTGTGCTGAACAGTTGGGGTGCGATGGGGTCCTGCTGGCGAATTCGATGATCCATGAAAATTCCATTTGCTTTCTAATCACAATGTACTACCATACCGGTATGGTGGCAATCCAAATCGTTGGCTTTGCTGGCGGCCACCGCATGAATGTATCAGGGAGGAATTGATCTCATGAATGACGGTTCTGGCAATAGCTTTATATTCAATCGACGCAGACTGATGAAAACAGGCTTGGTGGCACTGGCCATGCCAGCTGTCTTCACCCGGGCACTGGCCCAAGAAAAATTCACCTGCAAGATTGCGCATTCAGAAGCCATTGGTTCGCCATTGACCAATGCCTTTGAACGCTGGGCAGCAGCCATGAATGAAGGCAGCGGTGGGCGTATCGACGCTCAACATTTTCCGGCAAGCCAGCTCGGTGGCCTTGCCCAGTTACTGGAGGGCAGCCGTATTGGCACGATTCAGGCGACAACCGCAGGCCCTGACAGTGAAGAAGCCATAGCACCGGAAATTGCAGCATTTGGGGGAGCCCCCGGATTCATTTACAAGGACGAAGCTCATGTCGACCGCGTCCTGCAGGGGCCTCTTGGTGAGGAAGTTTCGCAAATCGCGCGTGAGAAAACCGGTGTTGAGTTTGTAGCTTATGGCGAAAGCGGTTTCCGCCACGTCCTCGCGAAAACGCCGGTAACCGACTTGGCTTCTTTGAGTGGCCTGAAAATAAGAGTACCGGAATTGCGCGTCTGGGTGGATTTTTGGAAGAAGCTTGGCGCCAATCCGACTCCGTTGCCCTATTCCGAACAGTATTCCGCCTTGTCGACTGGAATAATTGACGGATTGGAGTCGGACTATTTCTCGGTACTTGGCTTCAAATGGCATGAACAGGCGGCACATGTGACACCGACCTATCATTGGTTCCTGCCAAAAGCCGTGCGCGTAAACGCCCAGTGGCTGGATAGCCTGCCCGAAGACCTGCAAACACTGGTTCGCACCTCGGCCAAGGAGGTATTTGCTGAACAACGTGCTGAAAATCGCGCCAAAGCTGACAAGGCCCTTGAGGACCTAAAGGCTGTCGGTGTGACTGTACACAGCATTGACGCGGCGGAACGTGAGAAGTGGGTCGGACTGACGGCACCGCTGTTTGATGAATTCGGTCAAAAGAGTGCGAAAACCGCCGAGATGATCGCCAAGATCCGATCTCTTGCCTGACCTGCACAAATTTCGGCGCAGCAGCTATTTTCTGCTGCACCGAATTCTGCAAACTTGGCCGTTTGTGGTTTGCCAGGGCGAGCTAGGGTCCTGAAACTGAAGATGGGTGCCGAACGCATGCATGAGGCAATCACCATCACCGATGAGGAATCCGGCTTGTTTCCCGGATTCTATCGCCGGCTTGACATCATTTTGGAATCTGTTGCCATCGCACTGATTGTTGCCGCAGCGTCCATTGCCACACTTCAGGTGTTCTGCCGCTATGTCTTGAATGCATCCCTTGCATGGCCGGAAGAAGTTTCCCAATGGGCATTCAGCTGGGCCGTGTTTGTCGGAATGGCACTGCTGACGGGCCGAAACGGACACATCGCAATCGGGTTCCTGAACAGTCTCATACCACCATCTTGGCGCATGGCCCATCGCATGTTTGTCCAGATCATGATGGTCTCGGCAAGTGTCATGCTGGTTGTCCATGGTGTCGATTTCATGAACCGGGCGCTTCAGGTTTCGCCTGCTATGGAATGGCCGCTGACCTATCTTTTCATGGCGGTGCCCGCTGGCGGAATTTTGAACCTGGTCTATCTAGCCAGGCCGCCGAAAGGACAGATATTGCGAACGCTCGCGTCACTTGCGCTCGGCGGATTGGTTTATGTTGCTATGCGCTATGGCGCCGGGTCGGTTTATGGCCAGAACAACAGCGCAGTTGTGCTCATGATAGTCGGACTTGCGCTGGTCCTGCTGGAAGTTCCAATTGCTTTTGCGCTGGCCTTTGGCGCATTCGCCGCCTTTGCCCCACTTGGCAATGTCATGCTGGTCATAGTCACCCAGAACATGTCGTCATCGCTCAATTCCTTCACCTTGCTTGCCATACCGTTCTTCATTATGGCTGCTGCTGTCATGAATGCCGGTGGCATCACCGGCAAGCTGGTTGAACTCGCCACACATCTCGTCGGTCATTTTCGAGGCGGAATTGGCCAGGCTAATGTCGTCACCAACGTCATGCTGGCTGGTGTATCGGGATCATCCACCGCGGATGCATCTGCCATTGCCAAACTGATGGTCCCCGAGATGGAAAAACGCGGCTATGACAGGGCTTTCGGTTGTGCCCTGACAAGTGCATCTTCGACACTTGCCAACCTGATCCCGCCCGGTCTCGGGCTTATCATCTATGCAGCGCTCGCATCAGTTTCGGTGGGCGCGCTATTTGTCGGAACCATCGCTCCGGGACTACTGGCTGCTGCTGCGTTGTCGGGTGTTGTCTACGTTGTATCTCGCGCTAAGGGTTATGGCGGTGACCGTAAACGATCCACAGGCAGGGAGCGCCTGTCTGCCTTGTGGTTTGCGCTTCCGGCACTTTTGCTGCCGGTACTGATTGTTGGCGGCGTTCGATTTGGAGTGTTCACCGCGACAGAGGCCGGAGCCATGGCTTTCGTTTTTGCCATTTTGTGCGGAGCACTTGTGTATCGCGGTCTGACAGTGCGCAATTTTGTCGAAGCATTGCGTGAATCGGCATCCGATACCGTGGCCGTGGCAATCATAATAGCTGCTGCGGCTCCTTTCGCCTGGGTTCTGGCATTTGAGCAAATGCCGCAAAAAATCGCCGCCGCCATGAGTGTGGTGACCGACAACCGGTATTTTTTACTCCTGCTGATCAACCTTTTCCTGATCGCCGTTGGTTTGTTTATGGAAATGATTGCCGCAATGGTCATTCTGGTTCCAATCCTGGTACCTGTCGTCGTTGCCGCCGGTGTCGATCCTGTTCATTTCGGAATAGTCCTGGTTCTCAATCTGGTAATAGGTGCACTTACACCGCCGCTCGGCGTTTTGGTTTTCACAACCGCACGCGTTGGCGGAGCTGAAGTCACATCTGTGTTCAAGGCAATCGGACCGTTTCTGGTGGCGATGCTTGCAGTGCTGCTGATCGTAACCTTTATCCCTCCACTTACACTTCTCCCGATCAAATGGTTCGGACCATGACGAATTTCGGGAGGAAACGATAATGCGTCAGGCATGGCGGTGGTATGGCCCCGATGCGGGAATCCCCCTTGACACGATAAGACAGGCCGGCGCCACTGATGTGGTAAGCGCGCTGCATCACGTGCCCATCGGTGAAGCATGGACGGCAGCCGATGTGGCAGCGCGCAAAAACCTGATCGAAACCGCACCTGCCGGCCGGTCCCCGCTGACTTGGTCCGTGGTGGAAAGTATTCCGGTCGCCGATGCGATCAAACGCCGCGGGGCTGAAGCCCGCCAGGAGATTGAAAACTGGATCGCCAGCATGACCGCAGTAGCGGAAAATGGAATCCGGATCATCTGCTACAACTTCATGCCAGTGGTTGATTGGACGCGAACCGATCTTGACCATGTCACGCCGACCGGATCAACCGCCATGCGGTTCGACCAGGACCGGTTTGCAGCTTTCGATCTCCATATTCTGCAACGGCCGAATGCGGACAAAGACTATTCTGACACTGACCGGCAGCGCGCCAGGACCAAATTCGAGGCAATGTCTCAAGACGATATTGATGATTTGATCCGAAACATAGCCAGTGCGCTTCCCGGTTCGACAACCGAACCGATGACCATTCCCGAATTCCGAGACCACCTCGAAGCTTACGCGGCAATCAATGCAAATGTGTTTCGGCGCAACCTGATCGGCTTTCTCAAGGCTGTGACACCGGTTGCCGAAGCTTTGGAGGTCAAGCTGACATTGCATCCTGACGACCCACCCCGGCCGCTTTTCGGGTTGCCGCGCATCGCCTCAAACGCGGCTGATTATGCAGCGCTGTTCGACGCTGTGCCGTCACCTTCGAACGGGATGTGCCTTTGTACCGGGAGCCTTGGTGTCAGCACGGAAAACGACCTCCCCGAAATGGCGCGAAGATTTGCGCCGCGTATCCACTTCGCCCATCTCCGGTCGACGAAGCGCGAAGAAGACAGCCGATCTTTTCATGAGGCGGCGCATCTTGAAGGTGACGTCGACATGGTAGCAGTTGTGCGTGAACTCTACACGGAAAACCGGAAACGATCGGCGGGAGAAACAATCATCTTTCGGCCGGATCACGGGCAGCGCATGCTCGGAGACCTGCAGGAGAAGGGCAGCCCGGGTTACCCGGCCGTTGGCCGACTGCGCGGCCTTGCAGAATTGCGCGGTATTATCGCGGCCCTGGAGGCCGGTATGTGAAATGAGATCAAACAGCCTGGAGATCACCATTGGGTAGCAAGCCTGTACGCCTTGCAGTCATCGGCCTTGGTATGGCCTCGAAGCCGCACCTTGAGGCCCTGGGTCAACTGTCAGGCCGCGTCGAAGTGAGCGGTGTATTCAACCGCACCGTTGCAACAGCGCGTGCGATAGCCACGAAAAACGGCTACCGGGTCTTCGCTGATGTTGCCGAAATTGCTGGAGATCCTGACACTGACGGCGCAATCATCATCACCCCGCCGAACCAGCGGCGCGAAATCGTCGCCGAACTTGCGCGTGCGGGCAAGCACATACTGTCTGAAAAGCCGCTCGAACGGACATCGGAGGCGGCCGAAGAACTGGTCGAACTGTGTGAATCCGCGGGGGTCAAGTTCGGCGTGGTTTTCCAGCACCGGTTTCGGGCAGGGGCACAGCGGCTGACCGCCCTGGTCCGGGAAGATGCCCTCGGAGATATTGCTCTGGCACGCGCCGATATTCCATGGTGGCGCGACCAGTCATATTACGACGTTCCGGGGCGTGGGACATATCAGCGCGACGGCGGCGGCGTTCTCATCAGCCAGGCAATCCACGTACTCGATTTGATGCTGAGCCTGACCGGCCAGGCAATCAGTGCGCAGGCGCTCTGCGCTACAACTACGCTCCACGAGATGGAGAGTGAGGATTTTGCTGGCGGCGCGATCCGGTTTTCTTCCGGCGCTGTCGGTTCGGTTGTCGCGACGACCGCGACCTACCCGGGCGGCGCCGAAAGCATTGCAATTGATGGATCCAAAGGATCAGCGGTACTGAAAGCGGGACACCTGAAGGTGGTTTGGCGTGATGGAAACAAGGAGGAACAGGGTGAGTTGTCGGGCACCGGCGGTGGCGCCGACCCAATGGCGTTTCCGTGTGATTGGCATCGCGACCTGATCGCTGATTTTGCTGAGTCTATCCGAGATGACCGTGCCCCTGCAATTACCGGCCGCGAAGCATTGCGCGTTCATGCCCTGATAGATGCGATGGTTCAGTCGTCCAATACCGGCCGTACAGTCCATTTGAAAGCGGGGCAGTAACTGGCCATGGCGACACCCTTGAAATTTGCCGCCCTCGGGTTGGACCACCGACATATCTACGGCATGGCTGAAGGCATGATAGAAGCAGGTTGTGTGTTTGACCGTTTTTGGAGCTACGGAGAACCACAGCCTTATTCCGGATTTGTCGAACGCTTCCCTGACGTTCCCCGGGCAAAGGATCGTCGCCAGATACTGGATGATCCCGATATCGCACTTGTCCTGATCGCAGCCGCGCCACAGGATCGGGCTGCCTTGGCGATAGAAGTGATGCAGCACGGAAAAGACGTAATGGTGGACAAGCCGGGATGCATATCACTTGCTGAACTCGGAGCAATCCGCGACGTGGTGAAAGATACCGGGCGCATTTGGTCCGTCAATTTCTCGGAACGCTTTGAGGTTCGTGCAGTAACGACCGCCACCGAACTGGTCAGGCAGGGCCGCATCGGGTCGGTCGTGCAGACAATTGGTATTGGTCCGCACCGGCTCAACGCACCATCCCGGCCGGACTGGTTCTTCGACAACCGTCTCTACGGTGGCATCCTTGCCGATATCGCCTCTCACCAGATTGACCAGTTCCTGCACTTTGCCAATCTTCAGACAGCTGAAATAGTTCACTCTGCAATCGGAAACTTTGCGCATCCGGATCACCCCCGTTTTGAAGATTTCGGAGAAATCAATCTCGCCGGTGGTAATGCGCAGGGTTATATTCGAGTCGACTGGTATACGCCTGATGCGCTTCCGAACTGGGGGGACGGCCGGCTGTTTATCCTGGGCACTGAAGGCACAATCGAGTTGCGCAAATATGTCGATGTGCAGGGCCGCGTAGGTATAGACCACCTGTTCCTTTTCAACAAAGATACGTGCGAATATTTTGATTGCAGCGGCGCGGAGTTACCCTACTTTTCCAATCTGGCGCGCGACGTAAGAGAGAGAACCGAAACCGCGTGTCTGCAAAGCCATACCTTCGAGGTGAGCGAACTTTCGCTGCACGCGCAAGCTGCCGCGAAGCGCCGTGGCTTTCTTGCCGCTGGCAAAAACTGACCATAACCGGAATTTCCCGATGCCCCTGCATGAAGACCGCCTTTTCCCAGCCGACCCCGACACAAGAGCAATTGCACGCAGGCTCTATGGCGAAGTCCGAGACTTGCCTCTTGTCTGCCCGCATGGTCATACAGATCCGGCTTGGTTCGCCGGCAACGAGGCATTTTCCGATCCATCGCAACTCCTCATTGTTCCGGATCACTATGTCCTTCGAATGCTGATTTCCCAAGGCGTCCGGCCTGAAGAACTGGGTATTCCTTCATTGGACGGGAGCTCGGGCAACAAGGACGGCCGGGCGATATGGCGCATTTTTGCCGAGAACTACTACCTGTTCCGATCTACTCCAACGCGCATGTGGCTGGACCATACATTCAAGAACCTGTTTGGCATCGAAAGACAATTGAGCGGAAAAACTGCCGATATTTTCTACGATCGGATCAGTGACTGTCTGGTTCAGGATGCATTTCGTCCGCGTGCGCTCTATGAGCGTTTCAACATCGAGGTCATCGCCACGACAGATAGCCCCAATGACACTTTGGCCAGTCATATTACCATCCGCGACAGTGGCTGGAAGGGCCGGGTAATTCCCGCCTATCGTCCGGACGCTGTCATTGATCCGGACTTCGAGGGGTTCACGGACAATATTTCCCGGCTTGGCGAATTGACCGGGGAAGACACACATAGCTGGACGGGTTATCTGGCCGCCCATCGAAACCGCAGGGCATATTTTGCCGAATTGGGAGCAACTTCGACCGATCACGGCCACCCGACGGCTCGAACCGCCAACCTTCCCCAAAGCGGGGCCGCCGATCTTTTCTCCAAAGTATTGCAGAAGAGATCGAACGCGGGTGAAAATGAACTGTTTCGCGCCCAGATGCTGACCGAGATGGCGGCGATGAGCACGGAAGACGGGCTCGTCATGCAGCTTCATCCAGGCTCGCATCGTAATCACAGCGACGAAATCCATAGAAAGTTCGGGCGCGACAAGGGTTTCGATATTCCAGGACCGACCGACTATGTTTCAGCACTGAAACCGCTTCTCGACCGGTTTGGCACCGACCCGCAGTTGACATTGGTATTGTTTACACTGGATGAAACCACCTACTCCCGTGAGCTGGCACCTCTGGCGGGCGCATATCCCTGCATCAGACTCGGACCGGCATGGTGGTTTTTTGACAGTCCGGACGGAATGATCCGCTATCGGGAACGGGTGACCGAGACCGCCGGGTACTACAATACCGCAGGCTTCAACGATGACACGCGCGCCTTTCCGTCAATCCCGGCCCGGCATGACGTTGCCCGGCGCATCGACTGCTCGTTTCTGGCAAAACAGGTGGCCGAACACCGGCTTGACGAGGACGAAGGATGTGAACTGGCAGTCGACCTTGCCTACCGCCTCGCCAGGAAAACCTATCGTCTTTGAACATGGGCCGGGAGCAGGAAAGAAACATGTCAACCGACAGGAAACCCGCATGCGACTGAACTCTGCCTCCGTAGCGTCCACGGAGGCCACGGTGTTTCCCTACGACAGGTCAAATATTTTACCGGGTATTGTCCATCTGGGGGTCGGGGCTTTTCACAGGGCACATCAGGCTGTCTATATCGACCAACTGCTGTCGACAGATCCAAGCTGGGGCATAATAGGCGCGTCACTCCGCCGTGCCGATGCCGCGGATGCGCTCAATCCTCAGGACGGGTTGTACACATTGGCGGTTAAGGATACCGCCGGTGCCAAGTACAGAATCGTCGGCAGCCTGTTGAGCGTGATCGATGCATCCGGTAACCGGGAACCGCTGCTGGAAAGAATGACTGATCCTGCGATCCGGATCGTGTCGCTCACAATTACCGAAAAAGGCTACTGCCTTGATCCCGCAACCGGCACTCTCGACAGGCGCCATCGTGACATTGTTGCCGATCTTGCGGCGCCTCATGAACCCCGTTCAGCCATCGGCATTATTGTCGAGGCACTCAGCAGAAGACGGCAATCCGGGACCATGCCTTTCACCGTATTGAGCTGCGATAATCTGCCGGACAATGGACAGGTCACCAAAAATGCGGTCGTTGAACTGGCAAACCTGCGGGATAAGGCTCTCGGAAACTGGATCAGCGCGAATGTTACTTTCCCCGGCACCATGGTTGACCGGATTGTGCCGGCAACCACCGAAGAAGACAGGCAGGTTATCAGCCGAATTACGGGTCTGGAGGATGCTGCGCCGGTCATGACAGAACCGTTCACCCAATGGGTGGTCGTCGACGATTTCAGTGCTGGGCGCCCGGCTCTGGAAACAGTTGGCGTTCAGATTGTGAACAATGTCGAGCCGTTTGAAAAGATGAAGCTGCGTATGCTCAACGGAAGCCATTCGACGCTCGCTTACCTAGGCTATCTGAAGGGTCACGAAACAGTTGCCGATGCGATTGCCGATCCGCAGCTGGAAACGCTGATCCACGAAATGATGACCAATGAAATCATCCCGACACTGGATATGCCGGACGGCACTGATCTGCTCGCTTACAGGGACAGCCTGATCGAGCGGTTCCGCAATCGCGCGCTCAAGCACCGGACGTGGCAGATCGCGATGGACGGGTCGCAGAAACTGCCGCAGCGGCTGTTGAACACAATTCGGGATCGGCTGGCGGCTGGAAAATCATTCGATCATCTTGCTGCCGGGGTTGCCGGCTGGATGCGTTACGTAACGGGGACTGACTTGTCCGGCAATCCTATTGATGTCCGCGATCCTCTCGCTGAACCGCTCAAGGAGATTGGCCGCAAGCACAAGGGCGATTTTGTGGGACTGGTTAGATCCTACGTCCAAATTGAAGCGATCTTTGGCCGTGACCTTTGTCGAAATCAGGAGTTCATCAAAGGTATCACTGCTGCATTGAAGGCCCATTTCGCCTGAATTGTTGGACTGAATTCCCGTGCAAAATACCAGTTGGCGGTCGTCCGGCTTGTTAGGTGCGCCATGACAAAATTATGGAGCCGGCAAACGAGCCCGTACTCCGGACCGGATTGGCCTGGTAGTGCCGTGGGAGAGGGACCTCAATGCGAACATGCAGAGTTCCCAACCGACCCCCGATTTTCGCTATCTACAAAAAATCGCTGCGACGCGGTGAAAAACAGTCAATGAGTTCGCCGGCTTGCAGGCAAACGCAGCCATGAACTTCGTTCGGCGGGACTACCAGGCTCTCGCCAGGGCCGATCTCTACTTCATTGTCGCCGAGGCTGAAGCAAAACCGGCCCGATCTCACATAAGTCGACTGCACATGAGGATGATTGTGGCGCCTGCCTTCTGCGCCTGCTTCGAACCGGAAAGAAACCACCATAAGGTCGGCGTGTTCAGCCAGGACCTGGCGGGTTACGCCCGGATCGGTAGGTACGACCGGAAAAGCCTTCGTCATGATACTTTCCATTCTAGTAGGAGCTCGAATTTCCGCGGGAACACACCGTTACTCGAAATAGTCCGAATGGGTGCGGTGAATTTCGGCAATAGTATCATCCAGCCGGCTCAGATGGCGCCGGGTAACGGCTATGGCCTTTTCGACCGATCCATCGGATAGGGCGCGGGCAAGTTCCCGGTGATCTTCCAAAAGGATCGATGCCTCGCGCGTCCTGCCAAGGCTAAGCACGCACAGACGGTCGACTTTTCTCTTGCAATCCTCGATGGTCTCGAATGCCAGGGGATAGCCGCTCAGTTCACAGATCAGCTTGTGGAAACGATAATCCAGCCTGTGGAATCTTTCCGGCTTGCCGTTTTCGATTGCCTGGTATTGCTGGTCGAGATTCTGGTCCAGTACCTCGCTATGAGAGGCAGTCCAGACTGAACATGCTCGTTGGACGGTTTCGAGCTCAATTGCCAGGCGGACAAAACGCGCATGGGCGATGCGTGGTAGTGAGAATCCACGCACTTCCGTAGCCTTCTGGGGCCGGATCAACAACAGATCCAGATTATCAAGCCTGCTGAACGCGTCCCGGACCGGTTGGCGAGAAACACCAAACCGGCGCGCTACCTCGACTTCGGACAATTTTGTACCTGGCAGGAGTTTCAGCGACACGATTTCCTCGAGCAACTGGTCAAACACCACATCCGTTGCGGTGCGCCGTTCAAAGACCTGGGCAATTTCCTGCATCAGCGATTCCCTCGTATTGGTCAAATAACCCGTAGCGGGTTCCATGCAAAGTCTTTCCGGATCATGTTTTGGCGTAATGCCTTCCGTACGCCGAGGTGCGGATTTGAATAGTATCTTGGTGTCATTGGCCCTGATTACGTTCACTTCGTTTTGCCCGGTTACGATCTCGGCTTGACAATACTAGTATACTAGTCTTCCATGCAAGGGTAGAGGCTGGTGCGAGGAAAAGAACCGCCTTTCAGATTGCGCGAGGGAGGGTGCAATGATGTGCATGACCAATGGATGTGCGGGCGCCATTCCGCTACCTGACCCTTTTGTCGACCTGAAACTCAATGCCGTTTCTTTGTGCGCGAAAGCACCTGCGCTGCTGGCAGAATCCATCATCGCCCGGAATTTATACGGGTTCCTTCATGACTGAGATGTCAGAAGACAAGACCGCGGCCAAAAACTCGCTGCGTGGCATGGTTGCCATCGTTACCGGTGGCGGCCGCGACATCGGCCGTGCTTGCGCGCTGCGGTTGGCATCAGCCGGCGCTGCCGTCTCCATCAACTACCATCAGTCCTCGGCAGGTGCGGATAGCGCAGTAGACGAGATTATCGCTGCCGGTGGCCAGGCGATGGCTATGCAAGGTGATATGACTTCGGCACAGGACGTGTCAGCACTGGTAGCCGAAACCGTGCAGG
>JAHEGF010000025.1:11455-20707 GCA_024645155.1 Phyllobacteriaceae bacterium
CGTGCAGGCTTTCGGTGATCGGATCCATGTGCTTGTGCATGTTACCGGCGGATTGGTCGCACGCAAAACCGTTGCGGAAATGGATATCGACCATTGGAACCAGGTGATGGAGCTGAATGCCACATCGTTTTTCCGTGCAGTGAAGGCGGTCTTGCCGCACATGTCTGGCGGTGGCGCGATCGTCGGACTTGCCAGCCAGGCTGGCCGTGACGGTGGTGGGCCGGGGGCGGTCGCTTATGCCGCCTCGAAAGGTGCTGTCATGACCATGACGCGGGGACTGGCCAAGGAACTGGGCCCCGAAATACGCGTCAACTCGGTCTGCCCGGGCATGATCGACACCGATTTCCACAATATGTTCACAAAGCCGGAAGTTCGCAGTCATGTTGCGAACATCACACCGCTCAAGCGCGAAGGCACGCCGCAAGATGTAGCCAACCTGGTAACCTACCTTGCTTCCAACGAGGCGGCGTTCCTAACCGGCACAAACATAGACATCAACGGAGGCATGGTCTTTTCCTGACCGGCAGCCGCTCACGCTTTTCATAGTACTGGTCTCAACACACAAGGGAGGAAAACATGTACCAGAAACTTACGAAATCAATCCTTGGCGCCGTAACAGCGCTGGCACTATTTGGCGGGGCCGCTTCCGCGGCGGAATGGCGCGGATGGAACATCCATGTCGACGGCTATCCGAACACCATCGCGATGGACAAATTCGCGGAATTGCTGGCTGAGAAGACCGGCGGGGAAATCACGCTCCAGATGTTCCATGGCGGAACCTTGGGAAGCCAGCCCGACGCGATTGAGCAGGTGCGTCTGGGCGGACTTGAGATCGGCAACTTCAACCTTGGTCCAATCGGTCCAGTCGCGCCTGAAGCAAACGTTGTGTCACTGCCGTTCATCTTCAAGGATGTGGCACATATGTTTCGCGTCCTCGAAGGCGAAGGCGGTGCAGCAATCGCAGCGGGCATGACCGCCAAAGGCTTGGTACCGCTTGCATGGTATGATGCTGGCGCGCGGTCTTTTTATACTGCTGGAAAACCGATCAACGCTCCGGCAGATGTTCAAGGGTTGAAGGTCCGGGTCATGAACAACGATCTATATTCGGGCATGATCGCGCAACTGGGCGGAAATCCGTCGCCGATGGCCTTCGCGGAAGTCTACCAGGCGTTGAAGACCGGGGTAGTCGACGGGGCGGAGAACAATTGGCCATCCTATGAATCGACCGGTCACTTCGAGGTGGCGGGTTTTTATTCCCTCAGCCAGCACCTGATCATTCCGGAATGCGTCTGCATCAATGCAGACGTCTACAATGGCCTGTCGGACGAGATGAAAGCGGCGGTAACAGCGGCAGCAGTCGAATCGGCAGCTTTGCAGCGTAATCTCTGGGCCGAACGCGAAGCAGCAAGCCGGGAAAAGGTTTTGGCTGCCGGTATCAAGTTCAATGAGATTGCCGACAAGGCCCCGTTCCAGGCGGCAATGGCTCCAGTCTACGAATCTTACCTGGCCGCCAATCCGGACCTTCGGCCATTGGTGGAGCTGATACAGGCAACCGAGTAGCCCTTGCCCGATCTTTGCCACCCGGACCCGCGCAGGCCGGGTGGCACTCATCCGGAGATTTGAAATGTCCGATAAGAAGTATCCCGGCACTTCGCCGGCCTTCCTCCGGTGGATGGACACCGTGCTGGGCGGCCTGGCTGCGATATGCCGGGTGCTGACCGGGGTATCGCTGGTCTTTCTGACCGTAATCTTCGGATGGCTCGTCTACGGCAGATACGTGCTGAACGCGACACCGACATGGGTCGAACAGGCGGCGCTACTGCTCGTAATGACGATCGCATTTCTTGGCGCTGCCGTCGGAATTTATGAAAACACTCATCTGTCCGTGACAATCCTTCGGACATCGGTCACGCCCCGGGTGCGGTTATTCTTGGTGGCGCTGTCGGACCTGCTTTTGAGTGGATTCGGACTGCAGATGGCCTGGTACGGTGCCCAGCTCACGATTTTCAAATGGGGCTCGATGATTCCGCTCATCCAGCTGCCTGAAGGCATGCGGTCTTTGCCGCTGACAATTGGCGGGGCATTGATTTTGCTTTTTTCGCTCGGTCATCTGTTGCGGCTAGCGTTCGGATGCGACGTGCGCAGCGACATTATCCAATAGGATTCCACCATGGGACTTCTTGTTCTGCTCGGCCTATTTGCGGTGTTCGTGGTGATCGGTGTGCCGGTTGCTTTCGCGCTCGGAATATCGGCCATAGCCGCGTTCTGGTACGAGGGTCTGCCGCTGATGATCGGGTTCCAGAGGATCATCTCGGGGATCAACGTTTTTTCGCTGATGGCGATACCGTTTTTCATTTTCGCTGGCGAGCTTATGTTCCACGGCGGTATCGCGATGCGCCTTGTCCGTTTCGCCTCCGCTGCGGTCGGCGCCATGCGGGGCGGCCTGGGAATTGTCAACGTGTTTTCGTCAATGCTATTCGGTGGTATCTCGGGTTCTGCAGTGGCCGACATCTCGGCGCTGGGATCCATCCTGATACCGGTAATGAAGGAAAAAGGCTACGACGCGGATTATGCGGTAAACGTTACTGTAACGTCTTCGATCGCTGGTATCATGATCCCGCCGAGCCACAACATGATCATCTTCGCGGTCGCGGCTGGAGGCGGCATCTCGATCGCGAAACTCTTCCTGGCCGGGGTCGTTCCGGGTATTTTGATGTGCATTTGCCTGGCGGTCGCGGCCTATGTTGTTGCGGTACGCCGCGGCTATTCCGCCGAGAGGTTTCCCGGCTGGACTGCGCTAGCGGTAAGTTTTGTAACTGCCATTCCAGGTCTGTTTACCGCAGTGATAATCGTCGGTGGAGTTCTTTCTGGAATATTCACCGTAACGGAATCCGGCGCGTTTGGAGCCATTTATGCCTTTGTGGTGACGCTGGTGGTCTATCGCAGCATCACGTGGGAGAATTTCAAGACAGCCGTAGTGCAATCGGTTCGGACGACGGCAATGGTTATGATCCTGATCGCCTGCGCCGGCGCATTTGCCTACATGCTGACCTTCTTCCGGGTGCCCGACAAGACCGTGATTTTGCTTACCGGTTTGACAGAAAACCCGATCCTGATCCTGTTGATGATCAATGCCGCCCTGCTTCTGTTGGGGATGATCATGGATATGGCTGCCCTTATTCTCATTTGCACTCCAATCTTCCTGCCTGTCGCCAACAATTTGGGTATCGACCCGCTGCAATTCGGCATGATCCTCATGATGAATCTCGGACTGGGCCTGTGCACTCCGCCGGTGGGATCCTGCCTTTTCGTTGGATGCGCCGTCGGCAAGCTTCCGATGGAAAAGGCAGTGCGGACGATCTGGCCCTTCTACCTGGCGATTCTCGTTGCCTTGATGATGACCACGTTCTTCCCCGCAATATCGATGACTTTGCCGAGGTTGCTTGGCTGATTGTTTTTGTTCCTTGGGTGCAAATTTCAGCTCGTGTCCCCAAGAGTAACTTAATTTGTACTTGTCCGCCGAAGGGCAAGACCCGGCAGGATTGCCAACAACTATTGCAAATGGCGTATAAAGACCTCCGGTGTTTCCGTGGGGGTGATATTGGGATATTCATCCAGTTACTGACTGATGGTGAAAAAGTTCCGGAGGAATTCATCAGTATTTGCCAGGCAGGAAATTCCGAAACCGGTTCGCCTGCCGGGTTGCATTGCCAAATCATAATGATGCGTTGATCGCATCGCGATGAAAAACGTCCGATCGCCTTCAATGCCAGCCGCTGAATGTTTTTCCAGTGGCCAATTCGCCTCACGCGGAATGGCTTGCTTCCATTAGGCGTGAAGCGCTCTAGCTGTGGCTTGCATTGATCTGTCCCAGCGCTGCGTTGCCCGGACACAAATCCTGGTCGGCCAGACTGTTGAGCGGCGCAGCGCATGTACCGATAAGGCCATGCAAGTCGGTCTCGTCGGCTTCCAGATACAAGAGCCCGGTGGCTACCTCGCCCGCTGCCTTGTGGCGCTGCAGCTTGGGCAGCACCGCTGCCCGGTCAGTCGGGTCGTAATCGTCGGCAAGCTTGTGCAGGCGAAGCGCCGATCCGTCATGGAGCGTCACTTCGGTCGTCGAGCCGGCGTCGTAGGCAACGGTGATAGCAACTTCGGGCGGTACGAAATCCACCGTGTCGAGCGCGGCATTGTGTTCTCGTACATAGTCGTAACTCTTGGTCGAAGCGGCGTGGTTGTTGAAGGTCACGCACGGGCTGATCACATCGATGAGTGCGAAACCCCTGTAGCGGATTGCCGCCTTCATCAGGGGCACCAGTTGCGCCTTGTCACCGGAAAAGGACCGGGCGACAAAACCCGCGCCGAGTTCAATCGCCAGTGCCGCCAGATCAATTGCCTCGTACCGGTTCTCGACACCCTTGCGGTTCTTTGCGCTCTTGTCGTTGGTGGCTGAGGATTGGCCCTTTGTCAGCCCATAAGTCCCGTTGTTTTCGACCAGGTAAACCATGTTCAGCCGTCTGCGGATGACATGGCAGAACTGGCCAAGACCGATGGAGGCAGTGTCGCCATCGCCGGATACGCCGATATAAACAAGATCGTTGTTGGCAAGATTGGCGCCCGTTGCCACAGACGGCATGCGGCCATGCACCGAATTGAAGCCGTGCGAACGGTCGAGGAAGTAGTTGGTGGTCTTCGACGAACAACCAATTCCAGAAATCTTGGCGACCCGGTGGGCCTCTATGTCGAGTTCGAAACACGCTTCGATAATTGCCGCCGAGACTGAATCATGGCCGCAACCGGCACACAGCGTTGACACCACACCTTCATAGTCCCGGTGGGTCAGTCCACAGGCGTTTACCGGCAGGGCAGGGTGATGGAAAGCGGGCTTTACAATATGTGTCATCTCGGCTGTCCCATTGATGCGGCGGTAAGCGGCGGCGCGGAGGCATCCGCGATCCTGGTGTCGCGATGAATGGCGGAACGGATTGCATCGACAAGGAATTGGGCTGTCAGCGGGAAGCCGTCGTAATTGGTGACAGGAACCAGTTTTTCGGCGGCAATTCCCGCTTCCGCGATTAAGAGGTGGCGCATTTGGGCGTCGCGGTTCTGTTCCACGACAAACAGGAAATCGTGCCTGCCGATGAAGTCCGCAACCTCATCGCTGAACGGAAAAGCCCTGAGGCGCAAGTGGTTGACACCGAGCGCCTCACGTCCCATCAGGCTGATCGCCTCGCGCACGGCCAAGTCTGTCGAACCGTAATTGATGATGCCCAGACGCGATTTCGAACTCAGTATACGGGTTACCGGTTTTGGCACCAGCGATTTTGCGGTTTCGAATTTCGCGTTTATCCGGTCAAGCATTGCCGCGTGCACAACACCGTCCTCAGTATATTTCCCGGTGTCGGTATGCGATGTGCCGCGGGTGAAATAGGCGCCTTTGCCGGGATGGATTCCGGGCAGTGTTCGCCATGGAACGCCGTCGCCGTCAACATCGCGATACCGGGCAAATTCCGAGACAGCCTCCAACTTGGCCGCATCCAGCACCTTCCCGCGGTCGAAACGCCGGTTGTCATCCCATTTCAGTTCATCGACCACCCAGTCATTCATGCCGATATCCAGATCGCTCATGACAAAAACAGGCGCCTGCAGGCGATCGGCGAGGTCGAACGCGTCGGCCGAAAACGTGAAACACTCGCCTGGATCGCCGGGTATTAGCAACACATGCCGGGTATCGCCGTGCGATGCGTAGGCACATGCCAGGATGTCGGACTGCTGGGTTCGTGTCGGCATGCCGGTCGATGGTCCGCCGCGCTGGATATCGAATAGCACCAGGGGGACTTCAGCAAAGTAGGCAAGGCCGATGAATTCACTCATCAGGGAGATTCCCGGCCCGGAAGTTGCAGTGAATGCGCGAGCGCCATTCCAGTTTGCGCCGACCGCGATGCCGGCAGCAGACAGTTCGTCTTCCGCCTGGATGACCGCCGCCCGCAACATGCCATTATTGTCGCGGCGGAGCCGGCCTGCGTGACGCTCAAAGGACTCGGTCAGCGTGGTCGATGGTGTTATCGGATACCATGCCGCCACGGTCGCGCCGCCGTAGATGGCGCCAAGGGCTGCCGCTTCATTGCCGCTGATCATGATCTTGCCGGCAGTGCCGTTGGACTTGCGTGCCCGGACGGAAAGCCGGCCGTCTATGTAGGCATGGGCGTAGTCGTACCCAATACGAAGCGCCTTGAAATTCGGTTCGACCAGCTTCGGTTTGCTTTTGAACTGCTCGGCGATAAGCTGTTCGATGATGTCGATATCTATCTCGATCAGCCAGGAAAGCGCGCCTATATAGACGATATTCTTGAAAATCTGGCGCTCACGCAGGTCCGACCAGGCATCGGCACAAAGCCCGGCAATCGGAATTCCGATTTGCCTGATATCCTCTCGACCAAAATCGCGGCGCAGGGTGCTGTCATAAATGAGGGTCCCGCCAGGAACGATCTCTGCCACATCCCTTGCATAGGTCTGCGGGTTCATTGCGACCATGACGTCGATGCCGGCACGCCGGGCCAGGTGACCAGCTTCGCTTACCCGTATTTCGTACCAGGTCGGCAATCCCTGGATGTTGGAAGGGAAGATATTTTTCGGGCTAACCGGCAGACCCATGCGAAACAGCGCCTTTGCACACAACAGGTTGGCGCTGGCCGACCCGGAACCGTTTACATTTGCAAACTTGAGTACAAACTCGTTAAACGCGCGATCAGGCACCATTCGCCGTCTCCAGCAGTTTTTCCGCTTGCCCGTCGATATATGTGTATTTCTGCATGTCCCATGCACCGGTGGGGCAGCGCTCGGCACACAGTCCGCAATGCAAACAGACGTCCTCGTCCTTGGCCATAATGCGCCCGGTCTTCAGCCCCTCGATAACATAGATATCCTGGTGCAGGTTTCGGGCAGGTACGCGAAGATTATTGCGCAGTTCGGTTTCCGGGGCGTTCTTGATGAAATTTATGCAATCCACAGGGCAAATATCGGTGCAGGCGTCGCATTCGATGCAAAGTTGGGGAGCAAACACTGTCTGAACATCGCAATTCAGGCACCGCATCGCCTCGTCAAAAGCCAGCTTCTCGTCGTAGCCGAGTTCAACTTCCGTCGTCAGGTTTTTCAACGCCACATTGGTAGCTACATGGGGAACCGGAATACGGCGGACGGTTGAAATGTCGTTGTCATACGACCACTCATGGATACCCATCTTCTGGCTAAGCAGATTTGTCCTTGGAGACGGTCTGCCATGAAGATCCTCGCTCCGGCAAAACAGATCGATCGAAATCGCTGCCTGATGACCGTGTTCGACCGCCCAAATGATGTTTTTAGGGCCCCATGCCGCATCACCGCCGAAAAACACGCCCGGCCGTGTTGAAGAATATGTCTGAGCATCAACGACCGGCATGCCGTTATCATCAAAGTCCAAACCAATGTCACGCTCGATCCACGGAAAGGCGTTGTCCTGGCCGATCGCCATCAGCACATCATCACATTCAATGACAACAGGAGGTTCTCCTGCAGGTTTCAAGGTACGCCGTCCGGACTTATCGTATTCCGCAGTCATTTTTTCAAACACCACTGCCGTCAGCTTGCCATCCTCGACCAGAAACTTTTTCGGCGCGTGATTGTCGAGGACAGGTATGCCTTCACGCATTGCGTCCTCGATTTCCCAGTCAGACGCCTTCATATCGGCGCGGGGGCTGCGAACGGTAACCGTCACCGCTTCACCACCAAGTCTTAGCGCGGTACGGCAGCAGTCCATCGCCGTGTTACCGCCGCCAATGACAACAACGCGTCTGCCGATACGTTCGGTATGTCCAAAAGCGACCGAAGATAGGAAATCGATGCCGATATGGATGTTTGCCGCCGCCTCCTCCCGTCCCGGGATAGCGAGATCCTTGCCGCGCGGAGCGCCGGTACCGATAAAAACGGCGTCGAACTCCTCGTTGAGCAGCGCTTTCAAGCTGTCGATGCTGTGGCCGAAATACACCTCGACACCAAGGTCAAGCACGCGATCAACTTCCTCGTCAAGCACAGCGACCGGGAGACGGAATGTGGGGATGTTGCTGCGCATCAATCCGCCGGCTCGTGGATCCCGCTCGAACAGGGTGCACCGGTAACCTAGCGGTATCAGATCCCTGGCAACTGTAAGGGAAGCCGGCCCACCGCCAACAAGTGCGATCCGCTTTCCGTTGGCGGCAAAGGGAGGTACTGGCAGGCGATCGCTAATGTCGCCCTTCATATCCGCCGCAACACGCTTCAGCCGGCAGATGGCGACGGGTTTTTCCTCGATCCGCCCACGCCGGCAAGCCGGTTCGCACGGTCTGTCGCACGTGCGCCCGAGGATGCCGGGAAAGACATTCGAGTGCCAGTTGATCATGAAAGCGTCGGCATAGCGGCGCTGAGCGATCAGCCGGATATATTCAGGAACCAGCGTATGGGCCGGACATGCCCACTGACAGTCGACCACCTTATGGAAATATTCAGGGTCTGCGATATTGGTAGACTTCATACTCTAAACTTACCGCTTGGGACCTTAGAAAGTGTTACCGGACCGCGTCCGGCTGCCTGATGAACCCATTGGCGAAGTCCCAGTTTGACCGCACTGAAGTTAAGCGGCTTTTTTTCGCTGGCGCAAGCGGTGAAAACGCCTTTCAAATCACGGATTTGAGAGCAAGTGCGGCAAATGCCGGCCAAAATGGATTGAGTGGGACTGTTTGCTACCGTTCCCGTCATCAGCGGCAAGCGTTTTTCGGGAAAACTGCCTGAGTTTGCGAGACTGGTACGCCGCACGTAAAGCGGGAACGACGCATGATACTTAAGTACTGCCTTGTTGACGGGGCGCATGGTGCGCTAGCGTTGGATACCAGCACGTTCATCCTTGGTCGCGGATCAGTATCCTGCCGATCCGGACATGACATATCGGAGTGGATCATGATCGAAACCACCGTCGCCGGCAGCCTGCCCAAACCTTCCTGGCTGGCCGAGCCCGAGAAACTCTGGGCCCCCTGGAAACTGGAAGGCCGGCAATTAGTTGAAGGCCAGCAGGATGCCGCCAGGATATGGATCAAGATACAGGAAGATGCAGGGATAGACATCGTTTCGGACGGTGAACAGTTTCGTAAGCATTTCGTTCATGGATTTTTGGAATCGATTGAGGGTATCGACTGGCACAAGATGACAACCATGGGTATCCGCGACAACCGTTACGAGGCGCAGGTG
>JAHEGF010000212.1 GCA_024645155.1 Phyllobacteriaceae bacterium
GTAACAGTCAGGCCCGGGCCGGCGTTGAGCAATATCAAGTCGCCTTCGTGCAGTTTCATAACCGCCTTGACCAAGCTGAGGCCGAGACCTGAACCCGGCTGATTCCGGCTCTCTTCGAGACGCACAAAACGTTCCGTTACCCGTTCCTTGTCGGCGTCTCCAATCCCTGGTCCGTTGTCGGTCACCGAAATTTCGGCGTGAGGGCCGGAGCGGGCGACAGTAACCACGATCTTCGGATCGGCGTTATCCGGCACGCAGTATTTCAGTGCATTGTCCACGACATTTGACAGTGCCTGGCTAAGCAATTCCCGGTTGCCGCTGACGACTGGATCCTCCGTTACCCGGCACTCGATACTGATCCCTGCATCTTCGGCCAGCGGTTCATAAAGCTCGACAACATCGGTGGCGATGGCTGCAAGATGAACATCCTGTTTTCCCTCAACCGAATGCCCAGCCTCAAGACGTGATATCATCAATATTGCATTGAAAGTCCGTATCAGCTGGTCGGATTCGGCAATCGTCTTTTCCATCGCCTTGCGGTATTGCACGGTAGACTGTTTGCCGGAAAGCGCGGCTTCGGCACGGTTGCGCAGCCGTGTCAGCGGCGTTTTCAGGTCATGCGCGATATTGTCGGAAACCTGCTTGAGACCTTCGTTCAGTTCGGCAATTCGTGCAAGCATGGCATTCAGATTGGTCGACAGTCGGTCAAATTCGTCACCGGCACCGGTTACCGGCAATCGTCCTGAAAGGTCGCCGGCCATGATTCTGCGACCGGCAGCTGAAACCGCGTCAATGCGCTTCAGCGCTCTTCTGCCAACGAAAAACCAGATCAGAAAACCACCGACGGCCATAACTGCCAAAGCAAAGGCGAGCGCGCGCCTGACAACCTGGCGAAAGCGTTCCGGTTCACCAAGGTCACGACCGATCATGACGATCAGCCGGTTGGGCAGGCGAATGATGCGGGCTATGGCGTGATGCGGTGCCCTGCCGCGTGTCTCGCTGCCCTCGCGGTCATCTGTCGTGGCATCATCGTCACGGGCCTCAGCGTCTCCACGGCGCGATTCTCCAAAGCGCTCGTAGCGAAACGGCTCATCAGTCCAGCCATCCCTGTCCAAAACACCGGGTTCAAGTCCCTGGACGTTTCCGGCGAGTATGCGACCGCTGCTTTCCGCAATCAGGTAAAGATTTGCACTCGGCTGGCGGGCGCGCCGGTCGATCACTCGAATTAGCGAGGGTAGACCGCCCCGCCGGTAGAAATTCTGCAGGTCTGTGACCTCGTCATTGATGGTTTCACGGGTCTGGGCAACCAACATCCGTGCCGACAGCGAGGTCATGTAGAAAACGAGTACGACGGCGCAGATCGTGAACAGTAGCAGATACAGGGCCGACAGACGCGCAGCCGTAGTTTTCATGATGGCGCCCAGTCTCGCCATTCTCAGCGATCTGCCTTCATCATGTAGCCAGCACCACGAACAGTATGAAGGATCGGCGCGTCGAACCCTTTCTCGATCTTGCTGCGCAATCGCGAGATGTGAACATCAATCACGTTTGTCTGCGGGTCGAAGTGGTAGTCCCAGACATTTTCGAGCAACATGGTGCGTGTCACCACCTGCCCGGCATGGCGCATCAGATATTCGAGCAGGCGAAATTCCCGCGGCTGCAAGGTTATTTCGGAGCCTCCACGCCTGGCCGAATGCGCCAGCCTGTCGAGTTCGAGGTCGCCGACACGGTATGTCGTGTCCGCATCCTTGCCGCCGGAGCGGCGGGCAAGAGCTTCAACGCGGGCGAGAAGTTCGGAAAACGCATAGGGTTTGGTCAGGTAGTCATCGCCGCCTGCACGCAACCCGGTAACGCGGTCATCCACTTCTCCCAACGCCGACAGTATCAGGACCGGTGTCTCGTCGCCCTGATTCCGTAATTGCGCTACTATTGACAATCCGTCGCGCTTTGGAAGCAGGCGGTCGATAATCAAAACATCGTAATCCCCATTTTCCGCAAGCGTGAAACCGGTGTCGCCATCGGCCGCCAGATGGGCGGTGTGTCCGGACTCCGAAAAGGCCTTCTTGAGGAAATCGGCGGCTTCCCTGTCATCTTCGATAAGCAGCAGTTTCATTTCGGAATAACCCACGCGGTTTGGCCACTGCAATTATGGTCATCGCGATGTGACACAGGCAAGGACCGGCTGCAACAATTGGCGGCGGGTAGATGGGGAAAATACCCGCCGCCATTTCGCCGTCCGTGTCTCGGGGGTGTTTAAGACGCGGACGAGCAAACACGTATCAACTGCGAACAACAGGCAATGCGACGAACTGGTTGTGGTTCTCGCGCTGAATTTGGAACAGCACCGCCTTGCGGCCAGCATCTTTTGCATCGGCGATCGCTTTTTCCACATCGTCGATGCTGGAAACGTTCTCGGAATTGACTGCGACCACTACATCGCCAGCGCTGATGCCGCGTTCTTCGGCATCGCTTCCCGGCGCAACGGCAACGACAACGAGCCCATTGCCGGTTGCTTCGAGCGAAAGGCCGGTATCGGCAAGTTCGGTTGCTTTTCCGGGAGTTTTGGGTGCAGCCGAGGCTTCGGTTTGCGATGCCGGAAGCGTTCCGATCTTGACGGAAACGGATTGGGATTTGCCGTTTCGCCACAAACCGACCTCAGCCTTGCCGCCAGGTTTCATTGCAGCGATCTTGCGCGCCAGATCCTTCGGCGAAGTGATTTTTTCGCTATCGACCGAGATAATGACATCACCGGATTCAAGGCCGGCCATCGATGCAGGACTGTTATCTTGAGGTTCGGTAACAAGTGCGCCTTCTGCCTTTTCCAGACCGAGGGATTCCGCAATATCCGCTGTGACGGGCTGTATCTGAACGCCAAGCCAGCCGCGCTCAACAATCCCGCCATTGATAAGGTCGCCTACAACTTCCTTCGCGATATTGGCCGGAATGGCAAAGGCGATACCGACATTACCGCCCGATGGCGAGAATATGGCAGTATTGATACCTATGACTTCACCATTCAGGTTAAAGGCCGGGCCACCGCTGTTGCCGCGGTTGACCGCAGCATCAATCTGGAGGAAATCGTCGTATGGGCCGGCGCCGATGTCCCGGCCGCGGGCCGAAACAATGCCGGCAGTTACCGTGCCGCCCAAGCCGAACGGATTACCGACAGCCACAACCCAGTCACCGACACGGGTCTTGTCGTCGTCGGTGAACGCGACGTAGGTGAATTTTCGGTCGCCCTCGACTTTCAGAACGGCCAAATCGGTGCGCGGGTCGCTGCCGACCAGTGTTGCGTCGAGTTCGGCGCCGCCATCCATGACTACCGTAAAAGCGGTGCCGCCGTCGATGACGTGGTTATTGGTCACCAGGTATCCATCTTCCGAAATGAAGAATCCGGATCCTTGGGAAACCGGACGTTCACGACCTTCGCCATCGCGCTGATTATCGTCGCGAAAATTCCTTTCTCCGGGGCCTTGGCGGAAAAATCTCTTGAAAGGATGATCGTCAGGCAAGTTGTCAAATCCCGGTACGTCAAAAAAGCCGTTGCGATCGGAAGCCGGCTGGATTTTGGCTTTGACACGTACGCTCACCACGGCCGGTGAGACTTTTTCTACAACGTCGGCAAAACTGGGTGCCATCGGTGCCTCAACGCGCACCGCTTCGGCGAATACCGGAGTGAGAGTTGTACTGCTCGCGAGCAATCCCGCTGACAGGGCAAGACCGGATGCCATTAAGGTTGCCAATATTCGCGACTTGGGAGTGGTATTGGGGAGTTTCATCTGTTTCGAGTCCTCGTAAGGTTACAGGCGGCACACAAACCGCTTGCAGACGAAACTAGATGGCTGGACCTTACGCCAATGTTTCAAACGAATGAATAATTCGTAATGTTACTGGAGATCTTCAACAACAACGGTTTTTACCCTGGCGCCGGATTCGAGTGTTTTGTGTACCGGGCATTTGTCAGCGATTTCCGCGATTTTCGCCTTGAAATCCGGCGCAACAATGCCTTCAACCGTGATACGACGCTCAAACTGGTCGATCTTGCCACCACCGCTGCGCTCCTCGTCCGTGCACTCGGCGCAGTCCGCTGAATGTATTTTTGCGTGCGAGACATCAACACTGATCCGGCCTAGCCCGATCTTTTTGAAATCCGCATACATGCGCAGCGTCATGGCGGTGCAAGCACCGAGCGCCGCCGACAGGAAGTCGTAGGGAGATGGCCCGCTGTCAAGTCCGCCAACCGATACCGGCTCATCAGCAAACATCCGGTGCCTGCCAGCCAGAACAGAGTTTTGAAACTTTCCTTCCCCGGTCTCGGTAACCCGGACGTGTTCAATGGCTTAATCGCCCTGCGGTGTATCCGAGCGGATATACTGGCCCGCCCAACCGCCAATGACCGAGGCGGCAAACAGGGCATCACGCTCCCTTGTCAACAGATGATCGGCCTTGTCCAGTGAAACAAAGCTTTTCGGGTGTCTTGCCGCTTTGAATATCGACCCCGCGTTATCGACCCCGACAATTTCATCGACGGGTGAATGCAATATCAGCAACGGTTTTCGCAGCACAGCTACTGCCTCCAGCAACGCTGCCGAACAAACATCATCGACAAACTGCTTGGTAATGGTGAATGGTCGTCCGCCAAGTGTGACAGTCGCCTCGCCCTTTTGTTCAATTTCGTCCAGACTTGCACCAAAATTGTGCAAGACATGGGCTGCATCTGACGGTGCGCCGATTGTGATGACTGCTTGGGATTCGGGCACTTTGGCTGCCACCGCGAGGACTGCAGCACCGCCGAGCGAATGCCCGATCAGCAATGCGGGCGCCTCGAAATTAGCGCGCAGATAATCAACTGCGGACATCAAATCGGAGATGTTGGACGAGAAATTCGTCGATGCAAATTCACCGCCGCTTTTGCCAAGTCCGGTAAAGTCAAACCGGAGCACCGCAATGCCAAGACGGGCGAGTTCTGCAGACAGACGCCTGGCGCCGAGCACATCCTTCGAGCAGGTGAAACAATGGGCAAACAGTGCATAGCCCCGCACGACCCCTGCCGGTGTATCCAGCCTGGCGGCTAAGCCGGCTCCAGAGTGTCCTGGAAATTCAAGCTTTTGTGTCGAAATCGTCATGGTATCGCCATCCCGGCACTAGGCCTTGTTCAATGGGGGAAGGCGTACAGACTTAACCGGTGTCGCGATCACGGTCGCCTAAAATCTTGGCGAGCGTTTCTTTTTCGTCGCTGCTCAGGCTGGATTTGGCATTGATGGACCGTGGTTTGCGGACAGAGTGCAAAAGCAGTCCTCCGCCAAGCAAAAGGAGAAGAAAGGGTGCGCCCCAAAGCACAATGTTTTGCGCCGAAATGCGTGGCTTGAGCAGTACAAATTCACCGTAGCGCGAAACGACATAGTCGACAACTTCCGAGTTGCTATCTCCGGCTACCAATCTTTCTCGCACAAGAATGCGCAGGTCCTTGGCAAGCGATGCATCGGAATCATCGATAGACTGGTTCTGGCACACCAAACACCGCAGGTCCTTGGATATCAGCCGTGCGCGCGCTTCCAATGCCGAATCCTGCAGAACTTCATCGGGCTGAACCGCAAGACTGCTACTGCCGGCGTTGACCAGCAGGGCAAAGGCCAGAGCAAAAATCGCGGCTCGGCGGACAATGGTCATGCCGCCGCTTTCGCCGTTTTCCGGTTCCTTGTCGGCGCACCGATGCGCAATCTGCGATCCATCAGCGACATCGAGCCGCCAACCATCATTACCAAAGCACCAAGCCAGATCAGGGTAACCATAGGTTTCCACCAGGCGCGCACGACGATGCCGCCGCCGTCCACGGGATCCCCCAGCGAAACGTAGACCTGGCTGAAACCGA
>JAHEGF010000213.1 GCA_024645155.1 Phyllobacteriaceae bacterium
CCATGATCGCCGCCTTGGGGAACTCCACCGTGCTCTTACTGGGGGAAACCGGTACCGGAAAGGAACTCTTCGCCCAGGCCATTCACAACCACAGTGCGCGACGGGGACACCCGTTCCTGGTCATCAACTGCGGGGCCATTCCCCGCGAACTGCTGGAGAGCGAGTTGTTCGGCTATGCGGATGGCGCCTTCACCGGCGCAAGGAAAGGCGGGCGGCCGGGAAAATTCGAACTGGCCAACGGCGGCACCGTTCTGCTCGACGAAATCGGTGACATGCCGGCCGACATGCAGGTGAAAATGCTGCGCGTTCTGCAAACCGGCGAAGTCTACCGCATCGGCGGGCACAAGTCGATGTCGGTCGACGTGCGAATCATCGCGGCCACCCATGCGAAGCTGCAGGAGAAGGTCGATCAGAAAATTTTCAGGGAGGATCTCTTCTACCGCCTCAACGTTTTTCCGATCGTCATCCCACCGCTGCGGTTGCGCGGCGAAGACATTATTCCCCTGGCCCGCCACATACTCCACCGTTGTTCGCAATCGCTGAATAAAACGGGCCTGACCCTTACTTCGGCGGCCGAACAGGCCCTGCTGGCCTACAGTTGGCCCGGCAATATTCGCGAACTGGAAAACGTGGTGGAACGGGCCGTCAATATGGCCGCGGGCGGCCGTATCGAGCCGTTTAATTTAGGGATCACGGTTGCAAAGAGAAGCGTGACCGCAAAGATGCCGCGTCGGACCCACCTGGAAGAAATCGAAAAAGAGACGATTGCGGACATCATTGCGGAGATGGGGTACAACCTCTCCAAGGCCGCCAGGACCCTGGGAATTTCCCGGGCCACCCTCTACAACAAGATCAAGAAATACGGTTTGGCTTTGGACCGCACAAGTGCCTAAAAAAACTACATGTCAAATATGCGAACAAAAAAAATATATACCCAAAATTATTATAAATATAGTTTATAAAGATATCTTTTGTCCAATTATTGGACACTTGCTTACTGCCCTCAGGTGACGTGCGAACGCATTTTAAACGTTCGATAAAACGGTAACGCATCGCGAATACTGCATTTTTTCACTGCCACGCTGTGGCACTGAATAGTTGGCACAGAGATTGCGACTCAGATGGCGGCATCCGGTATCAATGAGTGAGGGTAGGGTCACCGGCGGAAGAACCGATGATCGGGTCCGGGGCCTCCTTTGACGACCAGGTTTGGTGCCGATCATAGATCACGTTGTCACCGATAGGGCCCAAAACGATTACCTGTTCTGCCTGCACTGTCTGAACCAAGACCGCTCCAGTCTAAAACGCTCTTTAACCCGTCACACCACGGTTTCGGCCTCCCGGGATTACCTGCAACTCCGAGAGACGGGTTTCAGGAATTCCGGGGGCGCTGCTTATCTTTTCATCACGGAAGGGGAGGATACCCTTGGTCAATTCATCCCATCCAGGGCGCAAACCTACCTGGACCGTTATCGGGGGCGGCAACGGCGGACAGGCATTGGCCGGCCACCTGGCCTTGATGGGGTTTTCCGTTAGACTCTACGACATCGTTCCGGAGACGATCGACGTCATTCGCAGTCAGCAAGGCATTCGGGTGGACGGTGCGGTGAAAGGTTTCGGCCGAATCGAATTCGCCACCACCGACCTTGCCGAAGCCATTGGTGCCGCGGACATCGTCATGGTCGTGGCACCGGCCGTGGCGCACCGGATCATCGCTAAAAATTGCGCCCCCCTTCTCGAAAGCGGACAGATGGTCTTCATTCATCCAGGGGCCACTGGCGGCGCCCTGGAGTTTAAACGCATATTGGATGCGGAAAACTGCGGCAAACAGGTTAGCGTTTCAGAAGCCAATTCGCTTTTGTACGCCTGTCGCAGCCCCCAACCAGGGTGGGTGTCGATCCTCGGCATCAAAAAGGAATTGATGGTTGCCGCCTTGCCGGGGTCTGAAACGTCCCGCGTGGTGAGCCTGCTCACCACTGCCTTTCCGCAAATGGCAGCCGGTGCAAATGTCATGGAGACCAGCCTGAGCAACCCCAACGCCATGATGCATCCCGGGCCGACCCTTCTGAACACCGCGATGATCGAGTCCGGCCGGGAATGGCTCTATTACTGGGATGGCATTACCCCTTCCATCGGCGCTTTCGTAGAAGCCATGGATACCGAACGGGTGGCCCTCGGCCGGGCCCTGGCCTTGGACCTGCCGTCCATCCGCGAATGGTACCGGTTGGCTTACGGAGCTGCGGGAGAGACTTTGTCGGAAGCGGTCAAAGAGAATCAAGCCTACGCCGGTGTCAAGGGACAGGTCAGCCTGCGCACCCGCTACCTTCTCGAAGACGTCCCCATGGGTCTGGTGCCCATGGTGTCACTGGGAAAGCTGCTGGGAGTGCCGGTCGAACGAATGGAAACGGTCGTGAGATTGGCCGAATTCGTCCTCAACGAGGACTTGGTCAACCGGGGGAGAACGGTGGAAAATCTCGGACTGGCCGGTATGTCGGCCGAAGAAATCCGGCGTTACTTGGAAACCGGTCGTCGGGGTTAGGCTGTGCTGCCGGCTCCGCGAAAAGGCTCACCGAGAGCCGCTGCGCCGACCGGCGGATGATTGTCGTGAAACGACTGTTAAGGGCTCTCAGCGGGCCCGGTTCGAACAGTAAACCAATGAGACGATAAACAGAAAGGAGAACGCGCAATGAACGGACATTCTTACCGACCACACAGTTTTACTTGGGCGGTCGTCATACTGGTCGCCGTGACCTTTTTGATTCTGCCGGGTTCCGCCCTATCGGAAAAAAAACCGGGAGGGAAGGTAGATCCGATGCAGATTACCACCGCCACGGCGACCTTCGACCCGGTCCGGCCCGAGGCGGCGCGCGTGATCGCCACAGCCTTCCAGGCCATTGGCTGGGACGTTACCCCGAATCCCATCGACTACAACCAGAACGTCCAGAAGGTCATTATGGAGCACGACTACGACATGTGGCTGGTCATGCTCTCCGGCGCTTCTCTGCGCATCGACCCCAACGTGTTCATCTATAAGAAGCATTTCTCCGGCGAGTACAAGAAAGGCGGCTGGAACTGGGAGGGGCTGAACGACACCGGAATCGACGAACTGGCCGTCGGCCAGCAGAAAGAAATGGATGTGGAGAAAAGGAAGAAGATCGTCAACGATGCCCAGGTTCTGATCCAGCAGGATCAGTCCATGAGCGTATTGGCCTACGTGGAGATGACCAACGCTTACCGTTCGGACCGCATTAAAAACGTCGTTCCGATGATGGGCGAGGGGATCGGCAGTTTCTGGACCGACATCAACATGGAGGTGGTTCAAGGTGACGGTTATGTGCGTACCGGTGCCACATCGCCATTGAAAAACCTCAACCCGGTGGCGGCCAAGGATCACCTGGAATTCATGGAACTGCGCATGATCTACGACCGCCTGTTCCGCATCAATCCCGAGGGTGTTGCCCAACCCTGGGCGGCGGAGTCCTACAAAATCGTCGATCCGACCACCATCGAATTGACCTTGCGAAAAGGGATGAAGTTCCATGACGGCGTAGAGGTGACGGCCGAAGATGTCAAATTTTCCCTCGACTACCAAACCAAATGGAAGGCGCCGTTCTTCGTCGAGTCCCTGAACAACATCGAATCGGTGGAGACCACCGGCAAATACGGTGTGCGAATCAAACTCAAAGAGCCATATGCGCCCTTTATCCCCAACCTGTTGGGGGCGATCTTCATCATTCCCCAGCACATCTGGAAGGACATTCCCGAGAAAGCGGACGTCTCTGACCCGATGAACTTCGCCAATGAAAAGCCGATCGGCAGCGGTCCGTTCAAGTTCGATTACTGGGACCGCGGCCGGGAACTCAAGGTCACGGCCTTCAAAGAGCACTTCAGCGCCCCGAAGTGTGCCGGCATCATCCGGATTGCATACGGCAGCCACGATGCTATGGCAGCGGCGATCGAGAAGGGCGAGTGCGATCGCACCCGCTACATCCTGAAGCCCAGCCTGCTGCTGGATCTGCAGAAAGTCAAAAACGTGGTGGCCGAAGGCTATCCCAATCACGGGTTTTACACCCTGAGCTACCATACCCGGCGGCCGCCGTTGGATGATCCGGCCTTTCGTCGCGCCGTCGACTATCTGATCCCCCGGGAGCTGATGATCGAGGCGATCCTTTCCGGTTTCGGAGAACCGGGGGGGTCCGTGATTGCGCCGGCCAACAAGTTCTGGCACAACCCTGTGGTCAAGGCGCATTCGGAAGATGTGGCCAAGGCCAAGCAAATCCTGAAGGATGCAGGGTACACGTGGGACGGTGATGGCAAGCTTCACTACCCGAAATAATTCTTCAACAACACCCCCTTTCGGGAGCCGGCAGTCGGCTCCCGAAAGGGGTATCCGGTACGACCTCCGGGCATGGGAACCATCTGCTGTGCAATCTTGTTTTATGCTTCGATTTTTTTAATTCTTCTCAAATGTTCGGGTTAAAGGGGCAATTCGATGCAAGAATACATTATTCGAAGAATCCTTTACACACTGCTGACCCTGTTCGGGGTCGCCACGATTCTGTTTTTCATTTTCCGCATCATGCCCGGCGACCCGACGGCCCAAGTGATTTCACCGGCCCTGGACCCTGTCGCTCAGGCCCGGCTCAAAGAGGCCTACGGCCTCGACAAGCCGCTGCTGGTCCAATACTTTCTCTATTTGAAAAATCTGGTCGTGTTCGATTGGGGCCGCTCGTTTACCAGCTCCCAGCCGGTGATCGACATCATGGCGTACCGCTTCTGGAACACCATTTTTTTGATGGGGGCGGCAATGTGCTTCGTTTTGGTGGCAGGGACCGGCCTGGGAATGGTGATGGCCTGGCGCCGCGGCGGACCGCTGGACACCGGGGGCACGGTAACGGCCCTCGTGTTTCAATCGGCGCCGCCGTTTGTCACCGGCCTGCTGCTGCTGATGGTGCTCAGCTACCGGATGGATCTATTTCCCACCGGCGGCATGCACGCCGCCGGGGTTTCCATCGGAAAGGGGCTGTCCGTATTCCTGTCGGTCGATTTCCTCCACCACCTGGTGCTTCCGACCATCACCGTTGCCCTCTATTACCTGGCAACTCCCATGCTCATCATGCGTGACTCCATGCTGGAGGTCATGGGCAGTGATTTTATCGAGTTGGCCAAAGCCAAGGGCCTGGCGCCGCACGTGGTGATGATCAAGCATGCCGCCCGCAATGCCTTGATGGCGGTGGTGACGGTTTCCTCTCTCATGGTCGGTTTTGCCATCGGGGGACAGGTTCTGGTAGAAACGGTCTTCTCCTGGCCGGGCATGGGGCAACTGATGGTCGAGGCGGCGCAGTCTCACGACTATCCGGTGGCTCAGGCGACGTTTTTGGTGCTCGCGGCCATCGTTATTTTCCTTAACCTGTTGGCCGACATTTCTTACTGCTATCTGGATCCCCGCATCACAATGGGCAAGACCAGGGCCTGAAAGGGATATTAAATGAAGATTACCGGTTTGGAACTGTTCCACATTTCGATCCCCTTCTGCCAGCCCTACAAGTTGTCGAAGGTTTACGGCACACTGACAGACGCCCATGCGGTCGTTATCAAAGTGCACACAGACGCGGGCATTGTCGGTCTGGGAGAAGCCGACCCAATGAACCCCTTTACGGAAGAGACTCCCGGGTCGGTTATGGCTGTCTTACGAGAGACCATTGCCCCCAATCTTCTGGGCCGAGACCCGCTGAGGATCGCCGAAATCGAAACCGACCTGGATCAGGCGGTGCATGGTAATTTGATGTCCCGGGGAGCCGTCAACATGGCACTTTTCGACATTCTCGGGAAAGTGCATCAGTTGCCGGCGCAC
>JAHEGF010000214.1 GCA_024645155.1 Phyllobacteriaceae bacterium
GCGGACCGGCTGCACGGCTGGCGCAGGACTGCATCAAGAAGGTCGATGTCGTCGAGTATCCGGAACTCGGAATGGAAGCGATATGGAAAATCGATGTCGTCGACTTTCCAGCCTTCATTGTCATTGACGACAAGGGAAATGACTTCTTCAAGGAACTGAATCTGGGTTGAACCCGTTAGACAGGCGGCTCTTCAACAACTGTTGATGTGATTGACCTCACAGAACAATTTTCATCAACCGGTTACTGTTTTATCAGGAATGGACCTGTATGATTCAATGAAGGCAACAAAGGGGAATCATGTGAAGAGCATACTGTTACGGGCGGCGCTGGCTTTGGCGATACTTTTGCCGGCCGGAATTGCAACGACTACACCGGCGCTTTCGGAAAGCGGATTTGCGGCTTTCATAAGAGGCGGTCAGCCGCGGGTCAGAACAGGTCATTATCGTTCCGACAAGTCACCCATTGCGCGCGAAAAGGTACGGTTCAGCGAGAACCATCCCGAAGGAACGATCATTATCGATACATCCGAGCGCAGGCTTTACTATGTGCTGGGAAATGGCAGAGCACTCAAATATGGCGTTGGTGTCGGACGTGACGGATTTACCTGGTCGGGGAGAAACCGGATATCGAGGAAAGCAGAATGGCCCGGCTGGACACCACCGGCAACGATGCGCGCGCGGGAAGCTCGCAAGGGACGCAAATTGCCGGCCTACATGCCCGGTGGCCCAAATAACCCACTCGGCGCTCGGGCATTGTATATAGGGTCGACGCTTTATCGCATTCATGGCACAAATCAGCCATGGACGATCGGACAGGCCATGTCATCCGGCTGTATCCGCATGGCCAATGATGATGTTGTGGATCTGTATCAGAGAGCCAAAATCGGCTCACGCGTCATCGTGCGTCACTAGAGAAAACTGGTACAAATTCTTGATAAAAAAGGGCTACAAACAATTACTTGAAGAAGCCAATGCAGTGGTCAAACCGGTGACTCCCGCTGAAGCTGCGGCATTGGCTGAAGATGAGCATGCGGTACTGATCGACATTCGCGATATTCGTGAGTTGAACCGCGAGGGGCGCGTCGAGGGCGCCAGACATTGCCCGCGGGGAATGCTTGAATTCTGGATTGACCCGGAAAGTCCCTATCACAAGCCGCTGTTTGCCGAGGAAAAGACATTCATCTTTTTTTGCGCGGCCGGCTGGCGTTCCGCCCTGGCTGCCAAATTGGCGCAGGACATGGGGCTTGAACCGGTACTGCATATCGAAGGCGGATTTGCTGCCTGGAGGGAAGCCGGTCTCGACATCATCGCGCCGGACGAAAAATAGCAGCCCTTGTCGCCGCGCGTTTTGGCGGCCGTTTACGCTGCCATGCTGGTTCTCTCGGCAACGAAACCAACAATTTTCTCGTGGATGCAGGGCGCATTGATAATCCGGCGGTGGCCAAAACCGTTTACAAGCTCGCGTTCGACATGCGGTCCCGCCGCATTAATCAAATCAGCATTGCCAACATCGATTTCCTTGTCGTTGCGGCAGTGAACCACAAGCGTTGATATCGGGTTCGCTGCCAGGACTGCCGGAATTGAATACCCTTCGACAGGTGTGCCACTGAGGCGCAGTACATTTTTATCCATTGCCGCCCGTGTATTCTTGCCGAGATTTGCGATTTCGGCAAAATGATCAAACACGCTGCGCATCGATGCCGGGGTCGAAACCAGTACGAGCCGGCCGAATGACACCGGCGGCAATGATCTCACCAATCCGCCGTGGGCAGCGGCCAGAACCGCACCACCGAACGAGTGCCCGATACCGGCCTCAAATGGCCCGAACCACTGCGAAGCTTCCTGGCAAGCAGCAACCGCGCGCAGCATGTCGATCCTCCTTCCGGACGAACGGCCATGACCGGGCAAATCAATCGAGATCACACGGAAACCTGCCCGTGCAAGTGCATGAGACAGGCCGGATAGATGCTCGCTACGAGAGCGCCAGCCATGTACAACAAGCACCGTAGGATAGGATTTTTGCCAATTATCCGGCCTCAATTCGTAAGCCGCGATACGGCCGTAGCGCGTCGTCAGCCAGTGATTGCGCGCATTCACCATGATTGGCGCCGCATTGACGAGGGCCAGCTTTTCACCATCAGTCAGTCTGCTTTTGCCGGGTGTCAGGCAAAAAAGTTCAAAGGCAAGCCTTCCCGCCACCTTCGGAGCCAAAACCTCGCCAAGAGCGAATGCCGACTGCGTGACCTTGAATAAAAATGATGTCATGATAAGAATCCATATTTTCGTTCAACTATGAACAGTATAGTTCAAACATGAACAGTATTCAAGAGACGCCGTGGGATAATCCGCGATTTCGCAATTGGGTTTCCGTTGCCCGCGCATGCCATGCAGTTTCGCGTGCCATGGGTCAGGAATTGGCACCGCTTGATCTCAAGCCGGCCCATCTCGACCTGATGATGAATATTCACAGGCACCCCGGATACTCGCAGCAGGAAATTGCCAAGAAACTGCTGGTTGGGCGATCAAACATCACGATGCTGCTGCCGCAACTCGAAAAGCGCGGATTTGTTCGCCGTGAAGCGGACGAAATCGACCGCCGGGTTCTGCGCTTGTACATGACTGACGAAGGCGAACTGATCCTTTCGAAGGCCTTGAGCATCTATCTTTCGCTTATTGACCGGCTGACAAAGAAGACATCCGACGAGGATTGTGATGCTCTTGGACGTGCGATGCACAATATCATCATGGGGCTGGAAGCGGATTAGAGTTGGTAAACCCGCAGGCCGCAGATCCATGGCAGACCTATGAAAAAGCTGGGTGTCCTCTTGTTCTTTTGCGGCTTGACCGCTGGCACCGGCAACATACGGGCCGGAGAGGCAGACGCTTCTCAAGGGCTGAAAATTGCGCAGAAACACTGTTCCCGTTGTCACATCGTCGATGAAAGCAACCGTTTTTCGGGAATTTCCTCAACACCATCTTTCAAAACACTTGTGACTGCACTCGCCGACTGGCGCAATCGCTTCGAGACATTTTATGTCCGGAATCCGCATCCGTCGGTGATATCCGTTACCGGCGTTTCCCCCAAGGCCCGGGAAGCCCCTTCGATTGCCGCGGTGGAGCTAACGCTTGAAGATGTCACATCGTTGGTCGCATATGCTGAAAAATACGCGATCGCCGAAGGCAAGAAGAACTGAGAAACAGTTTTCCGGGTTTGTCAGGCGGCTATAGCGACCACCTTGTTACGGCCACCGGCCTTGGCCTCATAGAGCGCGGTGTCCGCTTCCTTCAAAAGATCGGCCACGGTACTGATGCGTTCGCCGATTGAGGCGACACCGGCACTGGTCGTCACGTTGACCTGACGTGCGCCTCCCGAAACCATAAATGGTTCGGTTTCAATATGCTGGCGAATGCGCTCGGCAACCTGGTGGGCGACGTGAGGTTCGGTTTCAGGCATGACAATGACAAACTCCTCGCCACCGTACCGGCAGGCCAAATCGATGCCGCGTACATTCTTTCGCAATCTGCGTGAAAACTCCCGAAGGACTTCATCGCCGCCATCGTGGCCATAAGTGTCGTTGATTACCTTGAACCGGTCGATGTCGGTGATCATAACCGACAGCGGTTGTGAACGCGCAACGGCGCGGTCAAACAGTGACTGAAGGTGACTGTCGAGGTAGCGGCGGTTGTGCAAGCCGGTCAAACCATCCGTTACCGCCATTTCGATGGTCTGGGTCACATTGGCGCGCAACTCGTCATTATAGTGCTTGCGGCGAACCTGTGTACGCAATCTGGCAACCAGTTCCTGCTTGTCAATCGGGCGAACCAGGTAGTCGTTGATACCCAGGTCCAGCGCACGCAGGATGCGATCATCCTCTCCCGGTTCGGAGATCAGGATAATAGGCAGAAACCGCGTACGATCCAGTGACCGCAACTGCGAGCATATGCGCAACGGATCATATCCGGAAAAACCAGTCGATATGATCACCGTTGAATAATCTTTTTCAGCGGCCTTGAAAAAACCGGCCTGGGGATCAGTTTCGACATCGACTGTTGCACTGCCCTGCAACATCGTTTGAATACGCTCATAAGACGACGGCCGCTCGTCAAGAAGCAGGATTTTCGGCAATTCCGCCATGCCGATGCGGCCATTGGCCAGGACCTCTTCCATGCCGATGTTTCTTGTGGTCGCAGCGCGCAGACGCAACTCGTCGGTCAAGGTTTTCAGTCTGACCAGGCTTTTGACCCGGGTCATCAACTGGACGTCATTGACCGGCTTGGTCAAAAAATCATCGGCCCCGGCTTCAAGTCCGCGAACCCGATCCGAAGCCTGGTCGAGGGCCGTGACCATAACCACCGGAATATGGGCGGTTTCCGGGTTGGCCTTCAGTTTCTTGCAAACCTCGAATCCGTCCATGCCCGGCATCATGATGTCGAGCAGAATGACGTCAACTTTCTCCTTGTCGCAGATTTCCAGCGCCTGAAAACCGTCAGACGCGGTCAAAACCTCAAAATACTCTGCAACGAGGCGAACTTCGAGAAGTTTCACATTGGCAGGAATGTCATCGACAACCAGTATCCGCGCAGTCATATAACGCTACTCCTTCAAGCTGGCCCGAAGAGCCAACTTATGCATCTCCCAGATAGGATCTGATGGTTTCCATAAACTTCGGCACGGAAATCGGTTTCGAAATGTAGGCTTCGCACCCGCCCTGACGGATGCGTTCTTCATCGCCTTTCATGGCAAATGCGGTTACCGCAATAACCGGAATTTTGTGCAGGTCGTCGTCTTCCTTCAGCCACTTGGTTACCTCCAGCCCCGATACCTCCGGCAACTGGATATCCATGAGAATCAGGTCCGGTTCCTGCGAACGGGCCAAATCAAGCGCTTCGAGACCGTTGCGGGTTCGAACGGTCTCATAGCCGCTGGCTTCGATAATATCGCGAAAGAGCTTCATGTTGAGCTCATTGTCCTCGACAATCATTACTTTCTTGGTCATTTAACCGTCCTAGACCCTAAAACCCGGCCAGCTATTGCAGATGCCGCCCCCACGCATTTGCCAGCGATGGAAACCATAGCGCGATTTCATTGACGAAACGGAAACCTGTATCACAAGTTTGAATCAAATTTTATACTTATGCCAAACGCTTGCAGATCAAGGCATACCGCGTTACCGGTCCGGTATGGATATTAACAAAGGTGACAACCGGAAAACAGTACCGGTTTCAAGTTCTCAGGCGGAATCCATAGGCGTTTTTGGTCTGGGTTTCATTGCTCAAAACGAGAAATTGCTTGCCCGGTTCCTTTCAATGACGGGCATCGAGGCGGGAATGATTCGGCAAGCGGCCGCGGAGCCGGGTTTTCTGGCAGGCGTACTCGGCTTCATAATTGCGCATGAACCAACATTGCTGGAATTTTGCGAACAAAGCGGCTTTGCGCCGCAGGATGTCGAACGCGCGGTGTCGGCGCTTCCGGGCGGGCAGGCAGGGGAACCGCCGCATGTTTGGGACCAGCCTTGAGTGAAGACCCTGAAACAAAAAAACAAATTTTGCACCTGGCGACAGACGAAAGACCGCTTCTGGTCGTTGATGTCGATGAGGTGGTATTGGAGTTTGTGCGGCCGTTCATGGCATATCTGGGAACACGCGGGCATATCCTGAAAACTGACAGTTTTCGCCTGACCGGCAATGTCATAAACCGGGAAAACGGTGAACCGGCCGAAGACCGCGTAGTAAAATCATTCATCGAGGATTTTTTTTCCGTACAGAACGATTGGCAGACGCCGGTGGTGGATGCCGCCGAAGCCTTGCAGAAACTCGATACGAATGCCGCAATCGTCATGTT
>JAHEGF010000215.1 GCA_024645155.1 Phyllobacteriaceae bacterium
CCGTTCCTGTCGGGGCATTTTCATATTGTCATGCCCGACCAGCGCGGCTTCAACCGATCGTCCAAACCGGAAAGCGAGGAAGCCTATCGGGTTCGCCATCTGGTGGCCGATGTTTCAGCGGTCGCAGATCACTATTCAAACGGGCAGCCGTTTTTTCTGGCAGGCCATGACTGGGGTGCGTCGGTTGCCTATGCGTTTGCCTTTCGCAACCCGGCGCGGCTGAAATCCCTGACCGTGATCAACGGCGTTCATCCCTGGTGTTTTCAGCATGCCATCCTGTTTGATGCCGATCAGCGCCGTGCCAGCCAGTACATAAGCAAGTTACGGTCGACCAAGGCGACCGAATTCATGGCCGCAGACGGTTTTGCCAGAACGCTCAACATGATGACCGGGTTTTCGGCCGGGGACTGGATGACGGCGGAAGCGCGCGACGGTTACCTTGAAGCGTGGTCCGAGCCTGGTGCCATGAATGCAATGCTCAACTGGTACCGTGCGTCGCCTATCGTGGTGCCAGCCGTGGACGAGGTGGTAAAAACCGCGCCGATCCTTGAGACACCGTCTGAAGCCATGCGGGTCGCGGTTCGCCATCAGGTGATATGGGGCACGGGCGATCAGGCGCTGCGTCCGGTCTGTCTTTCGGGCCTGGAGCGGTTTGCCGCAGACCTGACCATCGACCGGATCGACGGTCCCGGCCACTGGATCATGCATGAGCAGCCTGATCGTGTTGCGCGTTCCATTGAAGGATTTTTGGCAGCGGAATAAGTCACCGGCTGTTGCCGCAAAGGTGTTTTGCATGGTAGCGCGCCTGCTCTTGAGGCAAACGGAAGCAATCATGGCTGGCACCAGTCGCAACAGGCCCCTTATTGCCGAAGGTCCGGCGATCGTTCTCGTTGAGCCGCAACTCGGCGAGAACATCGGGATGGTTGCGCGTGCCATGGCCAATTTCGGTCTGGGCGATCTGCGCCTGGTTGCACCGCGCGACGGATGGCCAAACGACCAGGCACGGGCTTCGGCCAGTGGTGCCAACCACATCATAGACGCTGCCCAGGTCTTTCCCACGCTTGGAGACGCACTTGGCGACCTTAATTTCGTCTATGCGACTACCGCGCGCGAGCGTGACGATTTCAAGCCGGTACGCGGCCCAACCGAGGCGTGCGCAGCATTGCGGCTCAGACATCGTGGCGGGGAAAAGACCGGTATCCTGTTCGGGCGGGAACGGTTTGGCCTCAGCAATGACGAAATCAGCTTTGCCGATGAAATCGTGACATTTCCGGTCAACCCGGCATTTGCCTCGCTCAACATTGCCCAGGCGGTGCTGCTGGTAGCCTATGAATGGATGAAATCCGGCCTCCAAGAGGGCGCGGAACTTCCGTTTGATGGCGCAAGACTGGTCCCGGCGACCAGGCAGGACCTTTTTGGCCTGTTCGATCATCTCGAAGAAGCATTGGGCAGCAGGGGCTATTTCCGGCCGCCGGCCAAGAAACAGCGACTTGTCGAAAACCTGCGATCGGTGCTGACGCGTGCCGGATTTGCAAAAGAGGAAATCCGCGTATTGCGCGGTGTCATTTCGTCGCTGGACAGGTTTACCAGGAAGGCGCCGCGCGGGTCTCAAGAGGCGGGGCAGCGTCTGGCCGGCAAGCGGCCGGGGCAGCGGCAGGCCGTGGACAAGAACAAATGAACGACAGGCCAATCCTGATTTTTGATTCCGGCATAGGCGGGCTCACCGTGCTGCGCGAGGCGCGCGTGCTGATGCCTGAACATCGCTATGTATTTGTCGCCGATGATGCCGGCTTTCCCTACGGGGCGTGGCCGGAAGACGCCTTGAGCGAACGCATGGTAACGCTGTTCCGCCACCTGATTGCCGATCACCGGCCCGGCCTGATCGTGATTGCCTGCAACACGGCGTCAACGCTCGCGATTGCGCAACTGCGCGAGGCCTTTCCCGGTGAATTCTTTGTCGGCACAGTACCGGCTGTCAAACCGGCAGCGGAGCGCACCAGATCCGGACTCGTTTCGGTATTGGCGACGCCAGGCACGGTGAAACGCCAATACACCCGCGACCTGATCCAGACCTATGCGTCAAAATGCCATGTGCGTCTTGTCGGCAGCGAGAACCTGGCGGCCCTGGCCGAACAATATATGCGCGACGGCCATGTCGACGAGGATGAAGTTCGGGCCGCAATCGCGCCGTGTTTCGTCGAGCATGGAGACAAACGCACCGACATCGTGGTTCTGGCGTGCACGCATTATCCCTTCCTGGTCAACCGCATGCGCAAGACGGCCCCGTGGCCGGTCGACTGGATTGATACGTCGGAAGCGATTGCGCGCCGGGCGCTGAGCGTTGCATCCGGCCTGCCTCTAACCGGGCGTGGTGATGCCCGTGACATTGCGGTTTTCACATCAGGAAAAGTTTCCAGCGGCCTACGCCGCCTTGTCGGCGGGTTCGGGCTGCATGTGGATGATGACGGTACGGCCGCCGGAGGCGTTCCGGTCAGGCAGCGCCCTTAGGCTTGAATGTAAGTGCCAGGCCGTTGAGGCAATGGCGTTTGCCGGTCGGTGGCGGGCCGTCATCAAAGATATGGCCGAAATGCCCGCCGCACCGCCGGCAATGAACCTCGGTACGGGTCATGAACAAGGAGCGGTCGATCCGCGTTCCGATTGCACCGGGCAGGGACTTGTAGAAACTTGGCCAGCCGGTGCCGCTGTCAAACTTCGTTTCCGACGAATAGACCGGCAGCTCACAACCGGCGCAATGATACGTACCGGCGCGCTTCTCGTTATTCAGGGGGCTGGTGAAGGCGCGTTCGGTTGCTTCCTTGCGCAACACGTTAAACCGGGCTTGTGACAGCATCGACCGCCATTCCGCGTCGCTGTGGCTGATTTCGAAGGATCCGCCACCTGAGGATGCTGCCTGCGACAGGCCGGTGCGGGCCATCAGTGATCCGACACCGAGTGCGGTGCCCATGAGGAGAAACTGGCGCTTGTTCATGTTCGGCTCCCGTGAAGCTTCGATTTCCCTGTGTAAATGGGGAACTGGCACACGTGGGTCAACGCACATCTGTATCACTTTGCCGTCAATTCGGACGTGATCGTGGTCTCAAACATGTGGAAGGTGCACCATGAACATGTTGCACTGAACTCCAGCAAACCATGGATATTGTGACGGTGCATGGACAGGCCGGTTCGGCAGCCATTTGCGTCATTTTGAGCAAGTTTCTGAATAGGTTCACATATCCGAAATTGTCCACACCAATTAACAGGTGTGATTTGACTGTTTGGCATGTTGGGAGCACCATCCTGATACGCCCTGATCTGGAGCCATATGTGGCAATAAGGTGGAAGATCAAAAGTGGCGTACCCGGCTTGGAAGCAGGCAAATATTTCTTCGGAAATGTTGGTTTGATGAAGAGGTGCCAACGGGGTAGCGAATGACGGAGTGCATTGACGAAATTCGCGCCGGTAGATCGTAGAACGGCGGTTAATCCGTAACTGCGGCTTGCATCGGCAGGGCCTTCGGGTCAGGCAGGTGAGGGCTGAAACACTCGAAAGAAGGTTTTGGCTAATTTGGGTGAGCGAACCAATTTGGGTAGTTCTCGAAACCTTCGGGCGGAAAGAAAGATCAAGATTGATAGCGGCATCCAAACAGGGAGGCGCTGGCGCAAGCCGGTGCCTTTCCTTGTTTTCGGGCGGTGTGTCCGCATTACTTCGGGCTGGCATTGATCGGGCAGCACTCTTTCGCTGTTGGGGCGAATGTTTGCGGAGGCAGTAGCAACTTCCGAACCTTGCCATTGACTTAACCGGTCAATCGTCCTAATCACCCGCGTCTTGCGGGTTTTTCCCGCACAACCGACGTGTCCCGTGGATGGTTTCGCAAAGCGTGCGTGTACCATCCTGTCAGGTCCCGAAAACGGGGGCCAGAGGAGGGCGCGTTTCCTTCGCGCAGAGCATGAGGTTTTGCGTGTAACTTTTTGAAAGGAAATGCGATGAGCAAGCGCACATCAGCAAAATACAAGATCGATCGCCGCATGGGCGAGAATATCTGGGGCCGTCCGAAATCGCCGGTCAACCGGCGCGAATACGGTCCCGGCGAGCATGGTCAGCGCCGCAAGGGCAAACTTTCCGATTTTGGCCTGCAGTTGCGTGCCAAGCAGAAGCTCAAGGGCTACTATGGCGATATTTCCGAAAAACAGTTTCGCCGCACCTATGATGAAGCATCGCGCCGCCGCGGGGATACGCCGGACAATCTTATCGGCCTACTGGAATCACGGCTTGATGCGGTTGTCTACCGCGCGAAATTCGTGCCAACGGTTTTTGCTGCGCGCCAGTTCGTCAATCACGGCCATATCAACGTCAACGGGAGCCGGGTGAACATACCTTCTTACCGTTGCAAACCCGGCGACAAGATCGAAATTCGCGAAAAGTCCAAGCAGTTGGTCCTGGTTCTCGAATCAGTTCAGCTCGCCGAACGTGACGTTCCAGAATATGTCGAAGCGGATCACAACAAGATGACAGCGACATTTGTGAGGATGCCGCAGCTTTCCGATGTGCCATACGCAGTACAGATGGAACCGAACCTGGTCGTCGAGTTCTATTCCCGCTAAACGGCCGCCTGAATGCCGGAACGGGGATCACGGCAGCAACGAAGGCGGCTCATGGGGCCGCCTTTTTGTTGCCCCGGAACCGCGTGATGGAATAAATCGTCGAATGTCCGGCCAATGCCGGCCTATCATTTGTTGCCCGCTCAGGAGACTTGAATGACCGAGTCCTGCCAGCTTTGCGGAGGTGCGGATCACATCACGATCTCGCGCAAGGACCGCCATGGCGGCGACCTTGTCACGGTCCTTTGCATGAATTGCGGCGTGGTGACGAACGATCCCATTCCAACCGATGAGGAACTGGCCGCCTTTTACCGCAGTGCCTACCGCAAGGAATACAAGGGTACAGCCGAACCACGCATGCGCCAGGTCTGGCGCAACTTCAGCCGTCTGGCGGCGCATGTTTCCGCCTATCGCGACATTTACGATCGCCGTGAAAAATGTCTCGACCTGGGCGCGGGTAGTGGCGAGTTCATGTTCCTTGCCAAGGCGCTTGGCATTGCCTGCACGGGCATAGAGCCCAACGAGGATTATTCGGCATATTGCCGGGACCGCCTCGACCTGGACGTGCGCACGCAAACGTTGGAAGAAACGAAATTCGCGCCGGGTTCCTTTGACCTGATCCGCCTGTCCCATGTTCTCGAACACATGCGCGATCCGGTGCGTTCGCTCAAGGTGCTGCATCGTTGGCTTGCAAAGGACGGTGTGCTGTATATCGAGGTCCCCGATATTGCGGTTGAGGCTGATCGTAAGGTCCGGGGCCGGCTTTTCCACTTTGGCCACATATTCAATTTCAATCCGTATACGCTGAGACTGGCTGCCGGCCTTGCGGGCTTTGAAGTGCTGCCGGAGGCGGAAAAGCGCGGTGCCGGTCGTACCGGCGTGTTTTTCCACAAGTCTGCCGGCCGGTTTGCAATGCCCGCAGGTGGGACCAAAAATGCCGCAGGCATGAAGGCGTCGATGGACAGCCATTTTGCGCGCGCGATGCCGCGTCCGGCGACGGGGTCGGCGTTGGGGCGCTTTGTTTCGGTAAACAGGCTCCGTCTCAGGGAGATGCTGGCGGCGAAACGCTTTGCCAGCCACCGCGCAATCGCCGATCATTTTGCCACCGTGGTTCGGGCTGGCGGGGATCGGCCATGAATGTTTCAGTCGACATGGAACCCGGCGATGGCACCTGTCACCCGC
>JAHEGF010000026.1:0-2564 GCA_024645155.1 Phyllobacteriaceae bacterium
CAGCCAGATGGCAGCACCCATAAGCGCGCCCATCATGACCCAGACGAACACGTCCGCATTTCCGACAGACGCCGGGTCGATAATCCCGTTCTTCACGGTTTTCACGACCTCGCCACCTGCAATGATCGCGCCCGCTGCTTCGAATACCGCAGCAATAACGATGGCACCGGTCAAGGTTAGGGCGAATGAGCCGACGGCGGGGCCGACATTGTTAGCGACATCATTGGCGCCGATGTTGAGAGCCATGTAAGCGCCGATTACAGCCGCAGCGACGAGGAGATATGATTGTTCGATGTGGGCGAACTTGGCACCCGTGTATACCATCACGGCTACAACAAAGATTATAGCGGTGCCCATTCGGCCAACTTCAGTGCGGCTGAGATTTGCAGCGCTCTCGATTTTCAGATAGTCTTTGACCTTCATTTTCTCCGTCCCCAAATCTGTTTTATCCCGGCAGCGTCAAAAAGGTTTCCGTCCGGAATGCAGACGCACGTAGAGCGCCGTTTCGCATGTTGATCACGCGTCGCGGCTATACTTTAGGCTGGATTACGAGTGAGGAATGTGAGGCAGATCAAAGTTTATTCGGCAGTTGACCACCGAAATACGGTGTGGAGGACTCTGGATTAGGTGAACATCCTAGCGCGAGTCATCATTAACGATCCCGCTCGTTGCTATTGTCGAGAATGTATTGATGACTTCGGCTATGGTAAGATCGCCCTTGTTGGGATCATACCATCGGCTGACCCAGTTGCACATTCCGAGCAACCCGAAGGCAACGAGTTTCGGATCCATGCCGGATTTGAACACGCCGGCGCTCTGGCCTTCGGCGATCAATCGCGTCCATAAGCCATTATAAGTGTCCCATGTGCGTTTCAGTTCGCGCAGCTTGACATCATTGCTAATCATGTGATCTTCGCGCAGCGCAACACTCATCTCGAGATAGGCAGGGTTAAACGCATCAAGATGGCTTTGGATGGCGGCACGCAGTTTTTTTGCACTATCCATATTGCTATCGAGAATTCGTTGGAGATTCATAGACAGCGAGTTCGATTGCGGCAGGATGATCTCGAGCAAGATATCTCCGCGATTTTTGAAATAGTAATAGATTCCCTCGCGCTTTATTCCGACTGCACTGGCAATATCTTCCATGGATGTGCGAGCAACACCCTGGCTTTCGAAGACTTCCGTGGCGCGGCGTAAAATCTCGCGTTTTCTGCTCATGGAAATGGCTTACGGTCCGTAAAATCATGTGTCAATGGGTGCGTACTATCAAGTATACGGCACCCCTGCATGACAAGGACGCTAATGAAACTCGGAAAAATCGTGCTGAGAGGCTTGGTAAAACATAACGAATCAAAAACTGAAGCATTTACGAGTTTGTAAAATCGTGTATTTTTCCGTGCATTGTGGAATACTGCCGGATGGGAGGGTGAACTATGCCTCCAACGGGAAACCTGTCAGACTGGATTACGCGCAGGGCCGTAATGCATCCGCAACGTTTGGCACTTCAAGCCGCTGACGGTTCGTTTACTTATGCTGCACTTGCCGACGAAGTCGCCCGCGCGGCTAGCGCGCTTGCATTGCATTTGGATGTCAAGGCAGGAGACCGGGTCGCCTACCTCGGACACAACTCAGCACGTGCGTTGATATTGTTTTTTGCCGCAGCACGCCTTGGCGCCATTTTCCTGCCAATCAACTGGCGGCTTACGCCGCTCGAGCAGAAATTCATCCTGAAAGATGCGGCTCCACGTGTTCTCGTTGCGCAGGAAGAATTTATCCCGGGCATCGACAGCATTCGTGATCAGGTGCAACAAATTCACTTCATTTCTGCTGATGCTCCCAGCCAGGGCTGGGAATCCGGAGACCAGTTGTTTGCCGTGGCGACTGCCATGTTTAGTGGTGCCGGTTCATACGATGCGCCATTTCTGTTGTGTTACACGTCGGGAACAACCGGAAAACCCAAGGGGGCGCTACTCAGGCAGGAGGCTGTTTTCTTCAACGCTGTCAACGCAACCCACATGCATGATTTAACGAGCGACGATCGTGTCCTGTCGACACTTCCGCTGTTCCATGTCGGTGGATTGAACATACAAACCACGCCTGCGTTTCATGCAGGTGCGAGTGTCTTTCTGCATCCGGTTTTCGACCCGGGAAAAACGATTGCAGCGATTGCAGATAAGCACATCTCGCTTTCGGTTCTTGTGCCCGCGCAAATTTCCGCGTTACTTTCGCATCCCGAATGGAAGAATGCCGATCTTTCGTCGTTACGCATGATCTCAACCGGTTCGACCATTGTTTCGAAGACGTTGATCAAAAAGGTGCATTCCCGGGGGATTCCGGTCATTCAGGTTTATGGTGCCACAGAAACATCGCCAATCGCAGCCTATCAAACAGCAGATCAGGCTTTCGCGTCTATTGGCTCCACCGGCAAACAAGCCTTGCACTGCGACGTCAAAACTGTCGATAGGAAAGGATATGAAACTGCTGCAAATGTTTCCGGCGAAATCCTGGTGCGCGGGCCAAATGTTTTTTGCGAATACTGGAACGACCCTGCAGCGACAAGG
>JAHEGF010000026.1:2574-20203 GCA_024645155.1 Phyllobacteriaceae bacterium
GGAAGCATTTTCCGATGGCTGGTTTCGAACCGGAGATGCCGGGCACTTCGACGAAGGCGGCAGCCTCTATATCGATGACCGGATCAAGGATGTGATCATCTCTGGTGGCGAAAATATCTATCCGGCTGTGTTGGAACAAATATTGATGGAATGCCAAGACCTGTCTGAAGCGGCAGTCGTTGCACGAGCAGACAAGCGTTGGGGCGAGGTGCCGGTTGCTGTTGTAGTCCGTAAATCGGGTAGTGCCATTGACGAGGCCGGTGTCATGGCCTTGTTCAATGATAGGGTTGCGCGGTTCCAGCATCCAAAAGTGGTGATGTTTTTCGATGCCCTGCCACGCAGTTCAATGGGCAAGGTACTGAAAAACGACCTCAGAAAACTCGTGAACTGAAGCGTAGTTATCCTCGATTTTTTACAATATGTAAAACGTGAATGCCAATTTGATCGCTTTTGCGTCCAACCGGCCGTTTGTGAACGCTGGAAAATGAACACACGCTGGATATTCTGTTTATCCTTGCCAATGATTGCGTTGTTTTAATGAAGATCCATTTTACACATATGTAAAAATATGTTGTGCTAATACGCTCAAGGTGTCAGACTGGCATTTGGCAACAAACCTTGGACAGGTTTTGTTGTACTTGGCGCAACGCGGCGGCTTCCCGAGTTCGACAAGTCGATAATTGCGCGATCCGCAAGCCGCAGGAGATGAATTTGTCCTACGACGCGTTCATCAACAAGGAATATCCGCCCTTCGAAATCGAAGTTGAACGAGGGCGTTTGCGGTTTTTTGCCAAGGCAACGGGCGCCACAAACCCAATCTATTTCAATGACACCGCAGCGCGCGCGGCGGGCTACGCGGACATACCAGCCCCGCCGAGTTTTGCCTATTGCATCACCATGGATGCCGGCCAATCATTCAATGTGTTGGAAGATATGGATATCCCGCTGCCAAAGGCAGTTCACGGCGCACAAGGGTTTGTTTTCCATAAGACAATCATTGCTGGCGATGTCATTTCGGGACGGCAGAAGATCACAAATATTTTCGAGAAGAAGGGTGGCGTCCTATTGTTCATCGAGACACTGATCGCTCTGAAAAACCAAGATGACGAACCGGTCTGTGACCTGACTTCTACCATTATCGTGCGTAACGGCTGACCAGGAAAAGTAATGGGAATGAACCTTGAACAACTGAAACCCGGAGACCTGATCCCGGAATCCATCAGACCACCAATCACACGAACACAGCTGGCGCTGTTTGCGGGAGCCTCGGGAGATCACAATCCGATTCACCTGGATGATGAGGAGGCAAGACGCGGCGGGCTGCCCGGTGTAATAGGGCACGGCATGTTGAGTATGGCGTTTTTGGCGCAGTTGCTGACCGACCTTGTGCCGAATTGGCAGATTCGCGCATTCCAAGCCCGTTTTGTCGGCATGACCAAACCCGGCGACGTGATTGCCTGTAGTGGTGAAGTGACAGCGCGATCCGCTTCTAAAGGTCAAACCATCCTAGATCTGGCGGTAATAGCTAAAACCCAGAACGACGCAATTGTGCTCGACGGAACAGCGAGAATCGCTGTGCCAACCACCAGAGGTAAACTCGGCAAATGACCTTCCTAGCAGAGATCCCATATAACGGATATTGGTCTACACCATTTGCCAAATGGCAGGGCAGCCTTGGCGATCTCAATAGCGTCAAATTTGCTGCTTACGTTGCCAATGCAGAACTGAAACTCCGCGAGATTGATCCGTCGGGATTCGATTTTGGTGTACTCGGCATTACCGTGCCGCAGAAACACTCATTTTACGGTCTGCCCTGGCTTATGGGTATGATCGGCGCCTATGAGATCAGCGGGCCGACAATCGCGCAGGCTTGCGCGACCGGCGTACGATCGCTGCTCGCCGGTTTCGAGGAAATAGCTGTCGGAATGGCATCGGCGGCGCTGATTGTTGCCTGCGACCGGACATCGAACGGACCACACATCGCCTATCCTGCTCCGAGTGCGCCGGGCGGTACCGTGGACCACGAAAATTGGGTAATGGACAATTTCAATCATGACCCGCTCGGAAAGCACGCCATGATCCAGACGGCGGAAAATGTTGCGAAAAAAAGACAAATCTCGACCGAAGCGCAACATGACGTAGTGTTGCGCCGCTGTGAGCAGTATATGGATGCGCTTGCGGATGATCGTGCGTTTCACAGGCGCTTCATGACACTGCCTTTCGACGTGCCGCATGCAAACTACAAAAAGATCGCGAAAACCATTGATGGCGACGAGGGCGTTACGCTTTCAACAGCGGAAGGCCTGGCAAAACTCCGCCCGGTATTAGAAGATGGAACCGTTACATATGGAAGCCAGACCCATCCCGCTGATGGCAATTCGGCGATCATTGTGGCGACATCGGAAAAGGCACGCGAACTTAGCAGTGAACCCGATGTGCAAATCCGCGTGCATGGCTTCGGATTATCGCGGGCCGGCCTTGCGCAAATGCCGGAAGCGCCGGTTCCAGCCGCAAAAATGGCACTCGAAATGGCCGGCATGTCCATGGCGGAGATCGATGCGGTCAATACCCATAACCCGTTTGCCGTCAACGACATCGTTTTTGCTAGTGAGACAGGTTTCGAACTCGAGCGGATGAACAGTCATGGTTGCTCATTGATCTGGGGGCATCCTCAGGGGCCAACCGGTTTGCGCTCAATCATCGAACTCATTGAAGCGCTGCATCTGCGCGGCGGCGGCAATGGCCTGTTCACAGGATGTGCGGCTGGCGACACAGCGATGGCAGTGGTCGTTTCCGTCAGCGATCGGGGAACGCAGTGAAATGCCTGATGCCGGCGGTTATGAAAAGTTCAAGGTCGGGATTGATGTCGGTGGGACGTTTACCGATTTCTTCCTGACGGTAAATGGCGGTGCGCCCCAGATACACAAGGTCCTGTCAACGCCGGGTGATCCGTCAGTTGCCGTAATGCAGGGGCTGAAAGATCTGGCGGCGATGCAACAGCCGGCTATGACGGCTACCGAATTTGCCGGGCGGATAGAGACGATTGTACATGGCACGACGGTGACCACAAACGCGACTCTAACCCGGCAAGGTGCGAAATCCGGCTTGATCACCACGGCTGGCCTTAGGGACGCACTCGAAATGCGGCGCGGAATACGTGAAGAGCAGTACGACAATCGTTACACCAATGTCGATCCGGTCGTTCCGCGATATTTGCGTGTCGGCGTCGAGGGCCGGCTTGACCGCTCCGGGCGTGAAGTTGTTCCTCTCAATCTTGACCAAGTGCGTGCGGCAGTGGAACTTTTCAAGGCCGAGGGCGTGAAGGCGATCGCAATCTGCTTCATTAATTCCTTCGCCAATCCAGATCATGAAAAGGCAGCTGCTGATCTGGTGCGAGCAGAGTATCCGGATGCTTACCTGACAGTATCGTCCGATCTGCTGCCATCGATCCGGTTCTATGAAAGGCTTTCGACAACGGCACTCAATTCCTATGTTGGTCCGATTCTGGAGCACTACCTCGACCAATTGCAGGGGCGGTTGAACGAAGTGGGTTTTGGCGGAATTCTCCTGATCATGCAGTCAAATGGCGGCGTGATGTCTCCTGAGATCGCTCGTCAGGGAGCGGCAAAAACGCTTCTGTCGGGACCTGCCGCCGGTCCGGGTGCCGGACTGGTCTATGCCAAGGCGCAGGATCAAACCAGCTGCATTGTCGTCGATATGGGTGGAACCAGTTTTGAAGCCGCTCTGGTGATAGATGGCCCGGTGATGGTCAATCACGGCGAAATAGACCGGCTTCGGATCGCATTACCCATGCTTGGCATCCATACGATCGGCGCTGGTGGTGGTTCGATTGGCCGGATCGACCAAGGTGGGCTGCTGAGAGTCGGTCCGCAGAGTGCCGCTTCAGATCCGGGTCCGGCCTGCTATGGCAAGGGCGGCGCCCTGCCAACAACAACTGATGCCAATCTCGTACTTGGATACCTTGATCCGGAGTATTTTGCCGGCGGCAAGATCGCGCTTGATGTTGAGGCATCGCGCCGGGCTATTGCGGAACATATAGCCGTTCCACTCGGCATAAGCGTGGAAAAGGCAGCGGCCGGCATGTACCGGGTAGCCTGCAACAACATGGCTCAGGGTGTACGCGAAGTGACAATAAAACGCGGGTTTGATCCGCGTGAATTTCCGGTGGTAGTCGCCGGCGGAGCCGGACCGATCCACTCCTGCCTCATTTGCCAGGAACTGGGGATTCCGCTGCAAATCGTGCCACGAGAATCGTCGATCCTGTGCGCTGTAGGCATGTTGATGAGCGATTTGAAGCACGACTTTGTACGCACATTCGTCGCCTGGCTTGATAAGCTCGACTATGTCGCCCTGAATGCTGTCGTTGATGAAATGAAGGGCGAGGGAGCACAAATGCTGAAGGCTGAACACATACCGCCTGCCCGTCAGGAACACTTCGTCAAATTCGATTGCCGCTACCACAAACAATATCACGAGGTTTCCTTTGTTATTCCGGCCAATGCCCTTGCCGCCCACGATGCCGGGGCTATCGCGTCAGCATTTCATTCAGAGCACAATCGCCTCTATGGCTACTCACTCGAGGAACTCGGGACCGGCATCGAGATCGTTAATGTCAGAGTGCAATCGATTGGCCGCGTCAAAAAACTTACGGCGGATCAGAGCAAGGCCCGCAGCAAGTCTGCGCGACACGCAAAAAAGGGAGACAGGCAGATTTATCTGCCGGAAAGCGAATCGTTTGTGCTTTCGCCAGTCTATGATGGCTCCCAGCTCCAACCGGGCAACCGGATTACCGGACCGGCAATGATCGAGGAAGCAACAACCGCAATTTTCGTCAGCCGAGACTTCGAATGCGCCGTCGACACGCTTGGCTCATTCATCATTTTTACAAGGGGCCGCGAAGATCTTGTAAAGTCACTGAGGAAGGATGCGCACCGATGACCGCCGTCGACCCCATTTTGGCTTCTGTCTATGCACGTCTGTTCAAATCGATCACCGACGAAATGAGTTTGTCGGTAGAGAAAACCGCGCGATCCCCGATCCTTTGCGAAGCCAAGGATTTCGTGACCGGATTGTACGATGCAGACGGCAAAATGCTCGAGCAGACCGAGAATCTTCCGATCCTTGCCTTTTCGCTGGCGCCGGTCTGTAAATACATCAAGGACTATTTCGGCAATGATATCCATCCCGGCGATGTCATCTTCCACAATGACGTTTTTTCACTCGGCAACCAGAACAACGACGTAGCGGTATACAAGCCGGTCTTTTCTGGCGAGACACTGGTTGGCTGGGTCGCAGTCAAGGGCCACCAAGCCGATATCGGCGGTAATGTACGTGGCGGATATAATCCGAACGCCAAGGAGGTCTGGCAGGAGGCTTTGAGGATTCCGCCCGTCAAGGTTTATGAGTGTGGAAAGATTCGCAAGGATGTCTGGGAGCTTATCTTTGCCAACATTCGCCTCGATATCGTGGAACATGACATGCGAGCCCAGATGGGCGCCTGTAATGTTGGCGAAAGGCGCCTGCTCGGCATCATTGAGAAATACGGACTTGAAAGCTACAACGCACACAAACAGTATTTGTTCGACGCCTCCCGCAAGATGATCGAAGCAGAGATCGCGCAGATCCCGGACGGGACTTATGCCGGCGAAGGCATGGTCTATTTCGATGGCCACCACGAAGGCAGCAAATTCACGATCCGCGTCGAGATAACCGTTGCCGGCAATTCGATTACATTCGACTATTCGAAAACCGACCGGCAGACCGACGGCTTCGTAAACGGCACATTCACTTCCAGCGCTTCGGCAACGATCCTGACGTTGCTGCAAATGGTCAATCCGGGAATTCCTCATAACGAGGGAATGGTCGAACCGATCAAGATCACTATCCCGGAAGGAACCATTCTGAATGCCAGCTATCCGAAAGCGACAACTTTCGGCAACCATCTGTGCCCCCCCAATGCCGATGCCATCATCCGGGCGCTGGCTCCCGTGATCCCGGACCGGGTGACAGCCGGCTGGAACAATTTGCTGTGCTCACTGACCACCGGCCTGGATGCAGAAAAGAACGAACCTTATGTCGATATCGGCTTCATGGGTTTGAAGGGCGGTTCGGGTGCGATGAACGGTACCGACGGCTATGACCATATCGGTATGATCGACGCGTCCGGCGGTGTACTCGATCAGGATTACGAGATGTTTGAACAGATGACACCCCACCTGCTCGAAAAGCACGAGTACATCACCGACTCTGGCGGTGCCGGCTGCTGGCGTGGTGGTTTGGGCGTCGAAACACGGTTCACCATCGGCTCGGAGGATACCCAACTAGTAACTTTCGGTGATGGTGATTTTGAGCCTGCTTTCGGGCTCTTCGGGGGTCATGATTCAATACTGAATATTATCGAGCTGACCTATCCTGACGGAACGAAGATCGTTCCCAAGAACAAGGATCTTATTACCGGCGTTCCCAAGGGAACCAGGTACCGGCAGATCGCCGGTGGAGGCGGCGGCTATGGCGATCCAAAAAAACGTGACCGCGAAATCCTCCGGCGAGAAGTACGCAATGGCATGATCTCGGCAAAGGTCGCATGCGAAGTTTACGGACTGGAAGGATAGCATATTGGACTTCGATCTGAGCCCGGAACAGCATTTGATCCGTGAAACCTTCTCCCGGTTTTGCGACGAGCGGATCGCGCCCGAGGCAGATAACCTTGACCAGGCTCATGCGTTTCCGCAAGAGCTGTTCAATCAGATTGGAGAGCTTGGATTTTTCGGAATAAGATATCCCGAGGAGGCCGGTGGGACCGGTCTTGGTCTGGTTGCATTTACACTGGCGTTGGAAGAGATCGCACGCGGATCCATGTCGCTTGCCGGGGCTGTCGCCATGCAGTCGCTGATGGGTACCAAATTCCTCGAGATGCTGGGCAATGACGATATTCGCTCCCGGCTGTTCGCACCCGCGCTTCGCGGCGAAAAGATCGGCGCCATCTGCATGACCGAACCAAATGCCGGTAGTGACCTTGGGAGTATTGCGACACGCGCTCACAAGGCTAAAGGAGGATATGTACTGAATGGCCAAAAGACTTGGGTGACATCTGCGGCGGAAGCCGAATTCTTTACCGTCTTCGCCCGTGCCGGTGACGACAAGCAACTGACAATATTTTTGGTAGAGCGGGATTTCGCCGGCCTAAAGATTGGCCGGGCAATCGAAAAGATGGGCGTCTGGGCGCTACCGACTTCGGAGCTTGCTTTAGAGGATTGCTTTGTTCCCGATAGTCACCGGCTCAGCCGGGAAGAAGGGGACGGCGAGTTGCATCTACGCACACTGCTTTCAGAAATCCGGATCATTACCGGTGCCATGGCTGTCGGGCTTGGCCGGGCTGCACTCGATGCGGCGGTGCGCTACAGTGGAGAGCGCTCGCAGTTTGACCGTCCGATCAACCGCTTTCAGGCCATTCAACTGAAACTGGCGGACATGGCGACGGAACTGGAAGCTGCCAGACAACTGGTACGGTATGCGGCATGGTTGACCGAAACCGGTCAGCCGGCGCGTAGTCAAAGCGCCATGGCCAAATTGTTTGCTTCCGAGGCGGCCGCGAAAATCGCTGACAATGCGGCAAGGATTGCAGCGTCCTACGGCTTTGCGATGGAATACCCTTTTCAGCGTTATTTGCGGGATGTCCGCTTCACTTTGATCGGCGGCGGTACGAGCGAAATCCTCAGGCTCATCATCGCCAAGGAGGTATGCTCTTGAACGGCAAACCCATCAAGGTACTAATCGCAAAACCGGGGCTCGACGGTCATGATGTCGGTGCAAAAGTCGTCGTTCGGGCGCTATTGGATGCCGGCTTTGATGTGACCTATTCCGGGTTGCGAAAAACACCCGAGGAGATCGTTGCCAAGGCTACCGAGCTTGATGCCGATGTCATAGGTTTGTCTGTTCTTTCGGGAAGTCACATGCCGCTTTGCCGCAAAACCAGGCACCTTTTAAGCGAAGCCGGACTTGGCGAACGCTTATGGATGGTTGGCGGCAATATCCCGGAGGCTGATCGCATGTCACTAGTCAATCTCGGATTCCGCGGTGTATTTCCAACATCGGCGCCGCTCAGTGATATTATCGATTTCGTTCGAGACAATGTGCGATGACTGCTAAAGACAGGAATGCGGGTGGAACACCGGTGATCAACGAATCCGGTCTTGAGATCAAAACCCTCTATACCATTGACGACGTCGCCAATAGTGGCGGCATTGATGAAAGCCGTCCGGGAGAACAGCCTTTCACACGAGGTATCCACCCTGAAATGTATCGCAAGCGCCCCTTCACGATGCGCCAATATACCGGTTTCTCCAATGCTGCCGATACCAATGAACGGTTCAAATACCTGATAGCCAATGGCCAGACCGGGCTTAACGTCGCCTTCGATCTGCCGAGCCAATGCGGATATGATTCCGATGCAGCCGAAGCCTATGGCGAAGTTGGCCGGGTTGGCATGGCGATCGACACGTTGAAGGACTTCGAGATTGCATTTGACGGCATCGATCTTGACCACATCACAGTATCGCTGACCATCAATGGCTCAGCTGCAATAATGATCGCCATGTATCTTGCAATGGCCGAGAAGCGCGGTTTCAACCTCACCAACCTTCGCGGCACCGCCCAAAACGACATCCTCAAGGAGTTCATCGGCCGCGGAACCTGGATCTTCCCGGTTGATCATTCGGTGAAACTGGTTGCGGACACGATTGAATATTGCGCTGAACATGCGCCCAAATACTCGCCTGTCAGTGTGTGCGGCTATCATATTCGTGAATCCGGCGCGACGCCGGCGGAGGAAATGGGTTATGCGTTTTCGATCGCAAAAGCCTATACGGACGCAGCTCTGGAACGCGGTCTCGATATCGATCAGTTCGCCGGGCGGCTTTCCTACAATTTCAACATATTTGGCAACCTGTTTGAACAAGTGGCCAAGTTTCGGGCCGGGCGGCGCCTATGGGCAAAAATTGTTGCGGAGGAATACGGCGCAAAGGATCCGAAATCCGGCTGGATGCGGATGATTGCCGGAGGCGGCGGTTTCGGTCTGACCATTCAACAACCGGAAAACAACATCATGCGCGGTGCCTATTACGCACTGGTTGCAGCGCTAGCCGGTGCTCAGACCATGGCACTTTGCTGTTATGACGAGGCTTACACAATCCCGACACCGCATGCGCAGCGCCTATCGCTGAGAACCATGCAACTGCTGATCGAGGAAGTCGGACTTGCCGATACGGTCGATCCACTCGGCGGATCCTACTATGTCGAGACGCTGACGAATGAAATGGAAAAGAAGATCGTCGAGGCGATGGATTGGGTCGATGGCCAGGGAGGAATTGTGAAAGCCGTTACCGATGGGGTCATTCAGGCCAAGGTTTCGGCTCACGCCTTTCAGCGGCAAAAAGACACTGAAAGCGGAAAGATCCGCAAGGTCGGTGTCAATTGTTACGTGGAGGAAGATGAGAAGGCACCCGATGTGGAAATGCATCCTTATGACGAGGACGGCGCAAAGAAGCAAATCGCCAATCTGGAGCAGGTCCGCGTGGAGCGTGATCAGAATGCGGTCGATTTAGCACTGACAACGCTTCGCAAGGATGCAGCGGATAGCCGCAATGTCATGCCGGCGCTCGTTTCCGCGGTGAAGGCGTACGCCAGCGTTGGCGAAATGACATCAGTGCTGGTCGACGTCTACGGACGTTATGAGGAACCGGTGGAGCTGTGGTGAGACAGGGCAGGTAACGATGATGGCTTCACAATCGAAGGCAACGAAGAATGCGATCGACGACTATTTGGCACCTGCGACATTGAGTGACGCGCTGGGCGCACTCGAAGACGGTGAAGCGACAATACTTGCCGGTGGCACAGACCTTATGGTGCAGACGCAGTCCGGACGTGTTGGTTACAAGCAGCGTCTTGTCAATATCCGTCGCATCGATGAATTGCGAGGCATCAGTGAACATGGCGGGCGCATTTGCATAGGTGCATTGGTAACGATAACCGAGCTTTTGAATAATACACTCGTTGCAGAAAAGGTGCCCGTTCTGGCGGCAATGGCCGACAAATTCGCATCCAACCAGATCCGCAATGTGGCGACTGTTGGCGGTAATATCTGCAATGCTTCGCCTGCCGGCGATTCCATACCGCCATTCCTCGTCCTGGACGCTGACGTGGAATTGGCATGCTTGCGAGATGGCAAAGCCGCAACGCGCTCGGTACCGATCACCGAATTTTTCACCGGCCCGGGCCGAACGGTTCGCGCTTCGAATGAATTGGTCACCGGAATATCCTTTGCTGTTCCGCAAGCCGGTTTTATCGCCCGCTTCATCAAGTCCGGCCCCCGTCCGGCGCTGGAGATTTCGGCTGTATCGATGGCGCTCGGCGGCGTTGTCGAAAACGACGTATTTCGCAGCGTGAGCCTATCGTTTGGCTCTGTTGCCCCCACAGCGATGAGAGCGCGCAAAGCCGAAACTTTTCTTACTGGCAAGAAGCTTGACGATGAAACAATTAGGGCCGCGGTCGAAACTGCCCTTGAAGAAGTCAGCCCCATAGACGATGTGCGCGCATCAATCTGGTACCGGCGGCATCTCGTCGGCGTTTATCTAAGGAGGCTCGTTGCCGATGTCGTGCAAGGTTGAGATCAAATTCACGCTTAACGGCCGACCGGAAAAAGCGATTGTTCCGGTAGACCTGAACCTGCTGGCAATGTTGCGCGACATGTTCGACCTCAAAGGCGCCAAATATGCGTGCGGAGAAGGTGAGTGCGGTGCTTGCACGGTAATCGTTGACAAGTTGTCGGTAAACTCCTGCCTGACGTTCGCGGTTGACTGTGACGGAAGGGAAGTGCGGACAGTCGAGGGGTTGAGAGCGACCGACAAATTGCACCCCATGCAGCGGGCGTTTGTTGATCACGGCGCAATCCAATGCGGCTTTTGCATGCCCGGCATGATTATGCAGGCGACACATCTGTCCGATACCTCTCCAGGCTTGACACGGGATGGATTGAAACGCGGTTTGGAAGGCAATGTCTGCCGCTGCACGGGCTACACCAAGGTTCTGGACGCTGTATCCGATGCCATGAATACCGAAGGAGTTGATCAATGACTTCTATCGCAAAGAAATCTGTAATCGGCGGGCGGTTTCCTAAACCTGATTCCCCGGACAAAGCGGTAGGCCGTACGAGGTTCATCAATGATCTTGAGTTGCCGCGGATGCTCTACGGCAAAATCCTTCATACGGACCGCCCGCACGCCTTGATCAAAAGCGTCAACACTGAGAGAGCAAAAACGCTGGCCGGGGTCCATGCAGTGCTTACTGGCGACGATTTTCCTGAAGTGAAATTTGGTATCAACCGGGATAATACCCCGCTGAAGAAAGGAAAGGTGAGATGCATTCGGGACGAGATCGCCGCTGTTGCCGCCGAGACCGAAGAGATATGCAACGCCGCGCTCGACCTGATTACCGTCGAATATGAGGATTTGCCGGGCGTGTTTGACCCGATCGAAGCCATGCTTGCGGATGCGCCACTGGTGCATGAGGACAGGCCAGGCAATCTGAGCCTCGCCTACAAGTTCGATCACGGTGACATCGCATCGGCCGAGCGTCAGTCAGATGTCATCATGGATCATGTATTCAATGTTCACTACGTCACCCATTGCTGCATGGGGACAAGTTCCGTAATTGCCGATTTCGATACGGATGGCAAACTCACGATCTATACGCAGACACAGTACCCTTATAACTACAAGATGGATCTGGCGCCGGCGCTCGGCATCCACCCAGGCGATGTGCGTGTCATTCAGCCGCCGGTTGGAGGCGCCTTTGGCTCCAAGCTCGATGTTTATCCGTTTGAGCCGATCTGCGTGTTGCTCGCCAAGGCAACCCGGCGACCGGTGAAGCTCACATTCAGCCGGGAAGAGGAATTTATCAACGCACCGACGCGTCAGCCTGCACGTATCCATTTGCGTATGGGTGCGAAAGCTGACGGCACAATAACCTTCCGTGATGTCGATTGTATCCTGAATAATGGCGCATACACATCATGGGGGCCGACGACGCCTTATGTAATGATGCGGACATTTTCGTCGCTCTACAGGGTGCCGGTTGTGCGGTTCCGTTCGCAGGCGGTTTACACCAACAATCCCTATGCCGGCTCATTCCGGGGATATGGCAATGTGCAGGCTACCTATGCCGCCGCGATCCAGGCCGACATGATGGCGGAAGCACTTGGCATGAACGTACTCGATTTCTCGCTCAAAAACGCCCAGAAATCTGGTGAGGTGTCGCCCCAGGGAAGCCGGCTGGAGGATTGCGTTTTTACCGAATGCCTGGCGATCGCGGCCGAAAAGAGTGACTTTGTTGCCAAGCAGAACCGCTATCAGGCGGAGCGTAACAGACCTGGACGCATCAAGCGCGGCATCGGGCTGGCGTCATCGATACACAACGCAGGTGGCGCCAAGATCCACAAATCCGATGGGTGCGGCTCAATATTGAAACTGGACGATTATGCCCGGGCGACACTGATCACCGGTGCTTCGGAAATCGGCCAGGGCATAGATGCGGTGATCTGCCAGGTGCTGTCGGAAGAACTTGGCATCCCGATGTCGGACATCACGATTGTCAACAACGATTCAGCCATTGCGCCCTGGGACGTGGGTGTGCATGCCAGCCGAACGACATTCATTGCCGGAAATTCGGCACGCCGTGCCGCCATCAAGGCGCGCGAACAAATCCTCCGCGCCGCATCCAAACAAGCCAATGTGCCGCAGGAGGCGCTCGATCTGCGGGAGGGTTGGGTCGTTCAGGACGACAATGGTGAGACCGTAATCAAACTCGACAAATTGTTGCGCCAGATGCACTTCAAGGAAGATCCTGAGCTGGTGATGACCACGGACTATTACGAACCGCCGAGCGAACCGGAAACCGAGAACCACGTTGGTGACATGTCGGCAGCCTATTCCCATGCCGTGCATGTGGCGGAAGTTGAAGTCGATACCGAGACCGGCGAGGTTAAGGTCGTCAAGGTCACTTCCGCCCAGGATGTCGGCAGGATCATCAACGAGATGGGAATTGAGGCCCAGATCGAAGGAGGCATTGCCATGGGTATCGGCTATGCCCTCAGCGAGAATCTGCAAATCGTGGACGGGTTAGTCCGCAATCCATCTTTCCGCGACTACAAGGTTATGACAGCACCCGAAGTTCCAGAGATGGAACTGCATTTCGTTGAAAGCCACTCCAAAACCGGACCGCTAGGCGCCAAGGGGATCGCAGAGCTGCCGACAATTGTCATTGCACCGGCGATTGCCAACGCCGTCCATAATGCCATCGGCATACGCTTTCTTGATCCACCGCTGACCCCGGAAAAAGTGGCGCGAGCGATCTGGGAACGCGATATTTCGGTTGCCGCTGAATGAAAGCGGCCATGAAACCCGGGGTCATCGTGTCGATGGAGCAAGCGCTTTCCATGACCTATGCGACATTGCGTTTTGTCCATCTTGGTTGGCGGGTCATCAAGTTGGAATCAACACCGGTTCGGGCTGGTGCCCTGCCTGGCGATCCTAACCGCTATATCGGTTCGTCTGTGGCTGACAAAGGGCGAAACAGCTACTTTATTGGCCCCAATCTCGGCAAGGAGGCGATTGCCCTGAATCTGAAATCACCTGACGGCCGATCGGCATTGAGGCGCATCATCCGCGAACTCGATGTCGATGTGTTTTGCTGCAATACCCTTCCTTCCCGCTATCGTGAACTCGGAATCGACTATGACACGCTTCGATCCGAAAAACCTGATCTGATCTGGGCAGGTATTTCGGCGATGGGGCCCGATCATCCACATGTTGCCGGGTACGATCCGGCGATCCAGGCGATGGCCGGCTACATGGATATGACTGGTATGGCAGATGGCCCGCCGACCCTGTCCGGCGTACCGCTAGTCGATCTGAAAGCAGGCGATGAGGTCTATGCCAATATCTGGATGGCGATTGCCAAACGTTATGCCACCGGCCTGGGAACCAGAATCGACGTTTCGATGCTGCAAGCTGCTGCATCCTGGCTGATCACTGTCCTGCCGTTGATCGATTTTAACTGTGAGGACTGGGAACTGACACGCTGTGGCAACGAGCACAGAAAATTTGTACCGACCAACGCCTATCCGACCAGAGACGGGGCGGTTCTGGTAGCCATCGGCAGCGATGGCCTTTGGCGGCGCCTGGTCGGTATCGACAAGTTTGGCAGGATCGCCAAGGAGGCCTGGAATACAAATAGCGGGCGTTTGAAAGACCGCCATGCAATTCATGCGGAAATTGAAAAAGTCACGAGGCAATTTACGACAGATCAGGTCGTGGATGATCTTAAGGCGGCCAGCATTCCACACGCGCCAATCTGCACTGTACGCCAAGTAATAGAGATGGCTGGCGTCGCAGAAAGGCTGACAACAACCACTGCGCCGGACGGCAATCGAATTCGTATGCAGCCGATGGCCACTGACATTTCCGGCGCTGAACGGGAATTCCCATTTCCGCCGAGCTATGGGAAACACACAAGATCGATCCTTGCTGAGTCCGGTTATGAGGAAAGCGAGATTGACGTGCTTTTCAAAACCAATGTTGCCGCCGGGCCGGAAGCACTGAATACCGGTTGAACAGGTTTACCCGCCAAATCCTTAAAGGGAAAATGATGAACAAACTCGATCAGAAAGTCTGCCTTGTTACCGGTGCCGGTCGTGGTATCGGGCGGGCCATAGCTCTCAAACTTGCCAGCGAAGGCGGGCGCATCGTCCTTAATGACATTGATGCACAGCCAGCCGAGGAAACCGTTGCTTCGATCAAGGCGAGCGGCGGCGAAGCCGTTGCGGTACCGGGAGACGTTACGGCTGACGGATTTGCCGAGAAATTCGTGAATATGGCGATCGATCAGTTCAGCGGTTTGGATGTGATCGTCAACAACGCGGGTTATTCCTGGGATACGGTAATCCAGAAAACAACCGACGAACAATTTGACGCAATGCTCGATATTCACGTCAAGGCGCCTTTCAAAGTGCTTCGCGCCGCGGCGGGTCCGATCCGGGAAATGGCCAAGAAAGAAGCCGAGGAGGGGCGCAGATTCAATCGTAAAGTTGTCAATATTTCTTCGATCGGAGGTTTGTTCGGAAATGCCGGGCAGATCGGCTACGCCGCGGGCAAGACCGCACTGATCGGCATGACTAAGACGCTGGCCAAGGAATGGGGGCGCTACGCGGTCAATGTTAATTGTGTCGCCTTCGGACTGATCGAGACACGTATGACCGAGCCTTTTGAAAATGAACCCAATGTCATCCAGGTGGGCGAGCGCCAGGTGACCGCCGGCACGTCACCTGAATTCATCGGTTTCCTTAACAAGATGATCCCGCTGGGCCGGCCAGGCGCCCCCGAAGATGCCGCCAACGCCGTCTACCTGTTCTGTATACCGGAATCCGACTACATCAGCGGAGAAGTGGTACTGGCATCTGGCGGCCTCGTCATTTGAGCCAAGTACGCTGCCGAGGCGCACGGCGACAACCGCCGGAACTGGCAAATCGCAAAGCGAACTCATTGAAAAGATTGGCGCGCCGTGAACTTCGACCTCTTCATGAAATTCTCCTTCTCCCTACACCGGGATCATAAATGGAAAATTCCAGCTCAAAACGGTCCAGTATTCCGGAAGCACGTCAGAGACGGAATGGCGAGGAAACGACATTCGGACGAAGATGTGCTGAAGCTGCTGCGTGAGATTGAACTGAAGCTGACAGGCGGGAGTGATGTTGCTTCAGCCTGTCGCAGCGTCGGGATCAGTGATGCGACGTATTACGACTGGCGGAAACGGTTCGGCGGGATGGATGACAAGCCCGATCTGCACCGGACTTTGTAGCAATCATGAACTTGCGCAAACTTCCAATGCATCAAGTAAAGTCCGGCCTGGCAAATTGGATTCGCGCTAAAAGGCACCGTGGAAACCGGTTTTACCCTTAGGTCTGAACATATGTGTAGTGTACGCTTAAAAACTGGCAACCGCGCCGATAAAGAGCAGAAACTTCAGATAGCCTATCGGGTGTTTTGTGAAGCCCGAAAATTGTCCCCACGCGCCTTTGATAGACGCAGCGATTTCCTGTACGCTTGACGAAATCTATGGGTAAACCGACGACACAATCGGGATGTAGAAATACCCTTCAGGTAATAATCACTTGGTTTTGTTACTTTCCAACTGTATTTCTTAATCTATTTGGGAATTTGATAATTGGTCTATCTGTCGCCACTTGGAAAAATCGCAATTGTTCATATAGGTAAAACTGGCGGCACCTCTGTAAAGGCGGCGCTTTTCCCTTACTATCGCCGCAGGCATATTTGTCCGTATCAATTTGAACACCAATATCCTGAAAATATTGAAAAACTATCTAAATATCAGCTTTTCGATTCGCATATTGGCTTCTCGGTCGCAAATAAACTTGGCGCTAGCATGATTACCGTGCTTCGCAATCCATTTGATAGAACTGCATCATTATACCACTACTGGCGTGAGGTAGAAAGTGATGCCGACGGACCTGTTTACGCAAAAACGCTTGATTTCGATAGCTTTATTGATATTGCGCAAGACATCACGGTTGTTAAACTTGCCACCGTAAATTCACAGACATGGCAGTTAGCTTTTGGAGCAACATCCGAATATCGCGATACAAATATCGATCTGTCCGAAGACGAATTATTGGAAAAGGCAATATGTAATCTCGAAAAATTTGCGGTCGTGGGTGTTACTGAAGCAATGCCCAAATTTATTGAGAAATTGAACAAACGGTTTAATCCGCCGTCCCCGATAATTCCTGCTAGAAAAAATATAACAAAATCACGCGTTGGGTCTGGAGAGTTACCAATCCGAATCAGAAGAAAAATCGGCGATTTGGTTTATTTGGATTTAGCCTTATACGAACATGTTCTAAAAAAATACATTTTGTAACGACGTTTTTTGCTGTTTTCACATTTGCAAATTGTATTGACAAAAATTGGTGCGGTCACGCACAATTATCTTCCCAATTGATTGTTTTGCGCGGTATTGAGCACAGGAGAGGTATTGAAAGGAACAGATTCCCGACGGATCGCGACATTTATTGACGTGAATTTCTTTCGGCACGACATTCACGGCGGCAAGATCAATTGACTCTGACTGTTCGAGCAAAATTGTATGTATCCGCCTGATGGGACCCTCTCAGCATTGGGGGGTGCCGGGGCGGTGGGGCGCCAGATTGGGGAAAAGTAGGAATCCCGGTCAAAATGTGGGTACAAACAGTGTTTTGTCACCCATTTGTAACCCGGTTGATTTGGCGGCCTACCTAGAAATCTTGGTAACTTGTTGAAAAGATTGGCGCGCCCGAAGAGATTCGAACTCCTGACCCCCAGATTCGTAGTATAGCGGTCAACTTGTTTCATGATGTTGCCAGATGTGTCGTATGATCACATTAATTGCTCTATTACAGTGGTTTAAGTGTGTTCTGGTGTTTCATTGCGCCTCTAGTAGTTCCGGATATTTGTGACCATGATGTGACCATATTTCTAGATTACAGCATGGACATGCCAAC